>CAZLXM010000012.1:0-57929 GCA_964563105.1 uncultured Bacteroidaceae bacterium | reverse complement strand
TTGATATATATATAATTATAATATATTTTAAAAAGTTAACGCATCACTACTATTTCATAAATATAAATTAGCTCTTAATTATTATTTTCCTCATGCTCTTTATAGGCCTTTACTATAAATTTCACCAGTTTGTGCCTGACAATATCCCGTTCATCGAAATGGATGATGGAAATACCTTTTATATTGTCTAATATCTTCATAGCAATGATCAGGCCGGATTCTGATTTTTTGGGAAGGTCTATTTGTGTAATATCTCCGGTTAAAATAAAGCGGGCATTTTTCCCCATCCGTGTAAGGAACATTTTTAACTGGCTTCCTGTAGCATTTTGTGCTTCATCCAGGATAACGAAAGCATTATCCAGTGTCCTTCCGCGCATATATGCCAGTGGGGCTATCTGAATTGTACCTTCTTCAAGAAACATTTTCAGCCTTTTTGAAGGTATCATGTCATTAAGGGCATCATACAAAGGTTGAAGGTAAGGGTCCAGCTTCTCCTTAAAATCGCCGGGAAGGAACCCCAATCTTTCTCCTGCCTCAACAGCAGGCCTGGTAAGAATGATTTTTTTAATTTCTCTCAATTTCAGGGCCCTTACAGCCAAAGCTATAGCAGTATATGTTTTGCCTGTCCCGGCCGGCCCAATGGCTAAAACAAGATCATTTTTCATACATTCTGATACAAGCTTTTTCTGATTTATTGTTTGAGCTTTTATGGGTTTTCCACTCTCACTATATAATAAAATGTCTTTTTCTTCTGATTTTAATACTTCATTAATATCATAGGATTCGGAAAGAATATCATCAATATCATCATTGCTAAGATCTTTAAAACGGTTCAGATGGGAAAATAAAACAGCAATTTTTTCTTCAAACCTTAAAAGTTCTGATTCTTCCCCTTTGACTTTGATTTCATTGCCTCTTGAAACAATTTTTAATTTTGGAAAATGCTTTCGTATCCTTTCAAATTTTATATTTTTAATTCCAAAAAAATCTACCGGGTCAATCTCATCTAAATATATAGTTTTTTCAATCATATAATTGAATTAATATCACTATTTTTAACAGCACAAAATAAAGTTATTTTTTTCACTTTTCCATATAAAGAGAAATGTCAATACTCACCCTTACAACAGATTGGAATTCAGAGGATTTTTACATTGGACTGTTTAAGGGAAAATTACTTAGCCGTTGCCCGACTTTGAATATTGTTGATATAACACACAGGATCAGCTCTTTCAATACTACCCAGGCAGCATTTATTCTTCGAAATTCATATCATCATTTTCCATCTGATACCATCCATGTAATATTTATTAATTCCGAACCTTCTGAAAAAAATCCATTTTTAATAGTTAAATCCAATAGCCACTATTTTATAGGAACCGATAACGGAATTTTTGATCTTATTATAATGGATCCACCCGAATTGATCGTAAATATTTATTCTAAGATTAAAAACTCTGACTTATATAGTTATAGTGCTTTTGATATATTTACGGATGCTGCCTGTGCACTTTTATCGGGAAAGGAAGCTGCAAGCCTGGGTGAAGTATCAACTGATTATATAAGGCGTACACCTTTTCGTGCTACTATTGAAGAAAATGTAATTACCGGGAAGGTAATATATATTGATTCTTATATGAATGCTATTACCAATATTACCAAAGAATTATTTGAAAGGCTACGGATGGACAGAGATTTTGAAATTTATGTTCAAAGCCGGCATTATAAGATCACCTCTATCAACCGTTTTTATCATCAAAGCCCGGTAGGGGAATTACTGGCAATTTTCAACTCGGCAGGATTACTCGAAATTGCCATTAATAGCGGGAATGCAGCTCAACTATTGAATCTCGATTCTAATTCAGTAGTTAGAATTGTATTTAAAACATAAAATTAAAAAATGTATACTAAGAAAGAGAAACTTGAGATTTTTGCAAAATTAATTGATATCATGGATCAACTCAGGGAACAATGTCCCTGGGACAGAGAACAGACATTTGAATCACTTAGGAATCTCACTATTGAAGAAACATATGAACTTTCTGAAGCAATCCTTGAAAAAGATTTTACGAAAATAAAAAAAGAACTTGGTGATTTATTGCTCCACATTGTTTTTTATTCCCGGATCGCATCAGAGAACAAAAAGTTTGATATAGGTGATGTAATGCACTCATTAAATGAAAAGCTCATTTTTAGGCATCCTCATGTGTTTGGCGATGTTAAGGTTGATAACTCACAAAATGTTAAAGAAAATTGGGAGGAAATCAAAATGCGGGAAGGTAATGATTCAGTTCTTGGGGGAGTGCCCTCCGGGCTGCCTGCCATGATAAAGGCAAACAGGATACAGGAAAAGGTTAGCGCTGTAGGATTTGATTGGAGCCGGAAAGAACAGGTTTGGGATAAAGTGTCTGAAGAACTTGAAGAGGCAAAACAGGTTGCAGGTTTTAATAAAGACAAAACAGAGGAAGAAATTGGAGATTTGCTTTTTTCAGTAATTAATGCAGCCAGACTATATAGTATTGATCCGGAAACAGCGTTGGAAAAAACTAACAGAAAATTTATCACTCGTTTTAATTATCTGGAACAGCAAACTATTAAAAAAGGTAAAAACCTTCGAAGCATGGCCCTTGCCGAAATGGATAAAATATGGGAAAAAGCAAAAGAAATAGAAAAGAAATAGAAAAGAAAGAATAAATTAATCTTTGTCTAAATCCTTTTCCCCTGTTTCTGCTTCCGGATTTTCCGGTGGCTGCGCATCTTCTGTCCCTGATTCTTCAAACTCAAGCAGATTAAGGTCGTTAAGTAAATTATACCAGTTTAATATTTTTTTGATATCAGAAATATACACTTTTTCCTTATTATATTCAGGCAGAATTTCAGCAAAATAATTTTTTATTTGTTCGGGGCTTGATTTAGGATTCAGACAAGATTTTCCCGATTCTTTCTCATATATTCTTTTTAAAACACTTTTAAGAGGCATTTCTGCATCTTCCGTGAAAACAGAAATATCTTCCAATGCGCTCACTTTCATTGTTGCATAGGTTTGCATTCGTTTTTTGTCTGTGAGTGATTCAACAATGATCCCGCTTCTCCCCTGGGAAATATGCCTGAATAATCCGGGATACCCTGATATTGTCATTATTTTTTTAAGATCCATAAACAAATATTTATATTAAACAAATCCCCTTTCTTTTTTAATTATCTCATAAGATTCATTAAGCATTTGAAACTTTTCAGTTGCTGCTTTTTTAATATCTTCACCCAAATATGCAACTTTGTCGGGATGATACTTTAAGGCCATTTGTCTGTATGCCTTTTTAATTTCTTCTACTGTGGCTGAAGGTTCTATTTCCAATACTTTATAAGCACCGTCCGTTTCAATGACAAACATTGCCTGAATAGATTCTGTATCTTTATTGCTGATTCCAATATATCCCGCAATAACTTGAAGGATGTTCAATTCATCCGGGCCAAGTTGTCCGTCTGCATTAGCAATACCATATAAGAAATGTAGCATTTGTAGTCTTGAGGGATAATCCAGCCTGGATTTTATCTGTGTGGAAACTGCTTTAATATCTATATGTTGCTTAAGGATATCCCTTAGAAGAATAATTGCTTCTCCTGCAGCACTTTCTCCAAAAGTATGGACGAAATAGGATTTAACATAGTCGAGTTCAGAACGTAAAACTTTGCCGTCAGCCTTCATAACAGCGGCAACCAAAACTAGCAAACTAATAGCGAAGTCTCCTGTTGTGGTCTTACCTTCAGATTTTTTTACCGGACTTTCTGTATCAGTTTTTTCAACAAAACTGCCTAATACAAAGCCCAACAAACCACCTAAGGGACCAAAAAATGTCCAGCCAAGCCCTCCTGCTATCCATTTGGTAAATTTCCCCATTTTATTTATTTTTTTTGCAAAGAAACAAATTTCTCATGTAATTCAAGTACCTGAGGAATAATAAGTCTGGAATTATCGTTAATAATAGCAAAATCTGCTTTCATACTTCGTTCTGAATCAGTTAGCTGGTTATTTATTATTGCCATGATTTTGTCTGTATCTGTATTATCCCGCTTTGTAATTCGAAGTATCCTTATCTCTTTTGGAGAGTTTACTGTTATCGTATAATCAAATATTTCTGAAAAACCGGATTCGAATAAAATTGCAGCCTCCATTATAAGATATGGAGTATTTTTTTGTATTCCTGCCCACCGTGAAAAAGCATCAAATATGTGCGGATGTGTTATATTGTTTAATTTCTCAAGCATTGACCGGTCATTAAATACAATTTTTGAAATATATTGAACATTATAACGGTTTTCATGATACGCTTCAGTTCCAAAAACTTGTATAATTTTAGCCATTAAACCCAAATCATTATTGATCAATTCCCTGGCTTCTTTGTCAGCATAAAAAACAGGTATCCCCAGTATTTCAAATACTCGTGCAATTGTGGTCTTGCCACTGCCAATTCCACCTGTTAATCCAACTTTTAAAATCATTTTGAAATCAAATATTCAACTTTTTTTGGTGACAATTTGACTAAATGAACAAATTCAGGTTGTTTTATCAGATTTACCGTAAGATGATCAGTATTTTCTGATACTTCATTATAATCAATTATAGCGCTAAACATTTCAGACTGAATTTTCGGGAAATTACTTAAACCAACCTGACAGGTAAGTTCAATAGATGCCGGGAATGTTATTAACTTTATGGTATCCGGTAAATGTATTATTTCAATAGGAATAGAAAGGGTTTTTTCAGTAAATCTTTCAACTTCAACTTTAACCTTAATTCTGCTATTTTCCAGTTTAACTTCTTCAGCTTTTTGTAATTCAACCTGTTTAACAGTGGTTTGAGACAAAACTCCAAAATCTTTAAATTCTGATTCAATATCTTTCAATAAGTCAACAGCATAATCGGGACCGGTCACAATAACCGAATCAGGTTCAGCTATGGGCATTCCTTTTAAAATCATCTGGTTATCAGGTTCTACATTGATGTTCAACTTAACAGGCAGCTTTTTGCTTACTAATTTTGCTAAACGGAAAAATAAAGTATCAGGTATTATTTCCTGTATTTCCATTCCCGAACTTAATTGAGAACTAAGTTGTTCCCTTACATACCTTGTTGGAATATATAATAAACTGTCTTTTTCAGATATGTTATTTATATTAAGGTTGTTTAATGAAAAATTTAATGGAATATATTTTGAACTTAATTTATGCCGGAGTAAAACGAAACCATGGGCTGATACCCTGAAAGTTACATGATCGCTTGTTCTTTCTGTCAATATCATTTCTTTTGGAATACCGGAAAATCTTATTGGATAATCAATTGAAGTTATATAATTTTTTCCCAAGGCATTAATAAACCAGAAAATGATTGATAAAAGAAGAAATATAGAAAAATGCAAAGCTTCTTTTCTGGTAATTAACTTTGTACGTGTCGTAAAATATTTAAATATACCCCGGATCTTTGGTTTCATCCGAAAACCATTGGTTTATTTTCTGACTTCAGTTAAATCTCCCGGATCCTTAAGAATAGCACTCTTGTCAATTTTAATCCTAACATTATCAGCTACTTCCACGGTAACTGTTGTGTCTTTAATATCTGTGATCTTCCCATAAATACCTCCTGTAGTGATTATTTTATCGTTTTTTTGAAGGGCATTGCGATAATTTTTCAGTTCTTTCTGACGTTTCATCTGAGGTCTGATCATAAAAAAATAAAAGACAACAATTATCAATAACAAAGGTAATAATGATGTTAAAGGACTTGGAGTCTGGGCTTGTGCCTGAAGAAGAATATAAAGTAAATTCATTGTTAATAATATTTAAGTTAAATTAATCGCTAATTATCTCCGCATTTATCTTAAGTAAAACCTTAGGTTGATGTGCATTTGTTTCAATCGTGATGCTTTTTGATTGTTTTCCGGAACGTCCTGATGTGTCAAAAACAACTTTAATTAATCCTTCCTTACCTGGTGATAATGGTTCTTTCTGATATTCAGTAACAGTACATCCACAACTTGCCCTTACTGATGTTATGAGTAAAGGTTCAGAACCAGTGTTTTTATACTTAAAATACCAACCAGCTTTTTCACCGGCATGAACTTTTCCAAAATTATGCTCCAATGTTTCAAATGTTATTTCAGGAGCACTGGTTAAAGCCTCAGTATTAACGAAATTATTTTTATTGTCAGTGGACGGGTTTTCTTTTTTAGCCCCTCCACAAGAACTAATAAAAATAAAACAGAAAACATATAAAAAAAAATTCAAGCTGTTAGTCATCTTATTGTCAGTTGAAAGTGCAAAAGTATATATATTTAAAAGATTTAACAATTAATTTTCACCAATCAATCCTCGTCCCGATTTTTTTATTTTATCTTCTTTTCTAAGTCTGATCAATATTTTGTCAAGAATACCATTAATAAAAGTATTACTTTTTTCAGTACTATAATATTTTGCGATATCAAGATATTCATTTAAGGTGACCTTTGTAGGTATTGACTGAAATTCAATGAATTCCGTTATTGCCATTTGCATTATAAGCGTATCTAAAAAAGCGATCCTGTCAATATCCCAGTTATTTGCAGTTTCTTGTATAAGTTTAACAGAAATATCCTTATTAGTGATTGATTTACGATAAAGTTCAATTAAAAATGTTTTGTCTTCTTCATTTTTATATATAGACATTAGCTTTTTTTCTGTGTCATCACTTTTTTTAAAACTTTTAATTGTTTTTAAAACCATGGGTATAATACAACATAAATCATCATTCCAGTAAATACACATTTCTTCCAGTATATGGGCCAAATCTTTATTATCAGGTAAAAGTTCTGAATATATATATTCTACAATATGTTTATCATCAGCATAGGAATTATTTTCAGCTTTCATATAATTAATGTAATCTTCCGATTTGATAAGCTCATGATATAAATCTTTTATAAAAGCAGGATATTGAACCCATTTAATACCATAAGTCTGATAATATTTAATAAGTTGTTTGTTATCAGATAATTGATTTATAAAGCTGTTTTCAATAAACTTTTCATTAGGATGTATATCCTCATAATTAGGGAGAAGTTTATTTTTAGCTATATCTATCCTGGATTTTGCAAAATCACGGATTTCAATGACAAGTAAAAGTAAAAGTTGATATAGTTCATAAGATTTAGCGATGCTGAATTTTAATTCTTTTACAGCTTTATTAATATCTTCAATATCAGCTGTATAATATGCGTACAGCATCTGTAAAACCTTAACTCTAAGTTGCCTTCTGCTAATCATTTGAAAAAGAACATGTTAATATGGTCATTTGAATTGACAAAAATAATAAAATTTCAGAAAAACTTGCAGAAATTAAAAATAGTATCTAATATTAAAATCAAATTACATATTAATTTGAATATTTGTAATTTATTTTTTTATTTTGGGAGATAATTTCATAATATACATCTAACTAAACTCGTGAAAAAGATGGAAGAAGGAAATGAAAAAATGGAAAGCATGGAAAGCATGGAAAGCCAAATTAAACAGGAGATTTATTCGAAATCTGTGAGAGCCGGTAAGCGTACTTACTTTTTTGATGTTAAAGCTACAAGAAGAAATGATTATTATTTGACAATCACTGAGAGTAAAAAACGCTTTGGAAAAGATGGAAAATCGTTCTATGAAAAGCACAAAATCTTTCTTTATAAAGAAGATTTTGAGAAATTTGCTGAGGGATTGAACGAAGTTGTTGAATATATCAAAACAGCTAATCCTCAGCTAACAGATGATGTGTCAGGTGGTGAACCTGAAGCTGCAATGGTCGGGAATTATACAAATGTTGATTTTGATGACCTGGAAGAGGAAGAATCAAAATAAGCTTCTGAAATAATTTTTATTCGATCTTCACAGATCAATCATCTGCCAACTACTTTACGGCATGCAGTCTATTGTATTAGGAAACACATAATGTAATAATATTATTACAATTCAATATTATTATTTCCGTTAATATTTTATATTTTTCTTTTTTTAAGGAAGTTTCTTATCTCTTCAAATTCCAGAGCTTTTACATTTGTTATAATAAAATTTGGAGTTAAAAAATTTCCAAATTGATTACATTCCATAATTGCCTCTTCAAAAAGACGTTTAATGGTAACGTTCATGGGTATAATAGTCATGAGGGAAGCCATATGCCCTGAAAATTTTATTTCTTCTATTTCAGCCTCATATTTTCTAAGAGTTGTTTCAAATTCGTTTTTTATAATTTTTTTTTGAGTGGTATTAAGATTTTTATGACTATCCACACCCAAAATAACCACGAAATAGCGCAACTTACTTCCTTTTCCGCCTAATCCGGTGGATATGAAAATTCGATCTTCATCCAGGAGTTTTGATTCCAACACCATCCTGCTTTCCTGAAGAGCTAAAATCCCCCAGTCTCTAAGAGAAGGATCAGGATTTTCCATATATTTTTCGATGACCCTGTAGGCTTCTACTTTATCTAATGAGGCTATGCCGGAAAGTAACTTTTTTTTATCTTCTAATTTAATATTAGGATCGTTTAATTTATATACATCTTTCATTATTTCGTCTTCATCCAGATCCTTCCGTATTTTTTCCGCGGCTTCAAAATATTCAATTTGTAAATCGAGGTTTATAGTTTCCTGAAGAATATTCAACTTTTTAGAAGCTGTACCAAAAAGTTCTTTTATCTTTTCATATATGTTCTCATATTCTTCCACAAATTCACAGTCTTTTATATTTGATGGATTTTCAATTTACTATGAAAATATTTTTAATACAATAGTATTATAGTTTTTTTAACATTTTATGATAAAAATTTTCATTTTGCTGATACACTTTTTAATCAGTATCATTTTTTTTGTCTAAAATAGTTCTTATATACGGAATCATTTTTATTATGTTTTTTAGTATTATGCTCATCATTTACCTATAGAAAATACCAACTTATTGGGATTAATATTGACAAAATAGTCACTAATTTTGCAACTCATCCATAAAGTCATTATGTTACTTTCACAGCTTGCTGTTGGCGAAAAAGGAATTATTATAAAGGTCAGAGGTCAACACTCCTTCAGAAAGCGAATCTCCGAAATGGGTTTTGTTTGTGGCCAGTTGGTCACTGTAATTAAGGAAGCACCTTTAAATGATCCGATTGAATATAGTATTATGGGCTATATGGTATCTTTACGCCGGTCGGAAGCATTACTTATTGAGGTAATTAATGAAGAGGATTATAATCCGGTTTATAAAGGGTTTCATGGAACCTTTCACACTAACCAAAATTTCCATGAAATTTCCAAAGCCGGGAATATTATTAATGTGGCAATGGCAGGCAATCCAAACAGTGGAAAAACAAGCCTTTTTAATTATGCATCCCGTTCCTTTGAAAAAGTCGGAAATTATGGCGGAGTAACTGTTGCAACTAAACTTGCCCGAATAGAATATCAGGGATATACTTTCAACTTTTTTGATCTTCCCGGAACTTATTCTTTAACCACTTATTCACCTGAAGAATTATACGTACGTAACTTTTTATTTGAAAATCAACCGGATATTGTAATTAATGTAATAGATTCCACCAATCTCGAACGAAACCTGTATCTTACCACACAGCTTATTGATATGAACCTGAAAGTGGTTATTGCTTTAAATATGAATGATGAATTAAAAAAGCGCGGAGATAAGCTGGATTATATTACTTTGGGCAAGATGACAGATATTCCGATGGTACCTACAGTGGGGTCAAAAGGTAAAGGCCTGGCAGCTCTTTTTCAGGCGGTAATTAATACTTTCAAAAAATCAGATTTTTCTCAACGCAGGATAAATATTAATTATGGCCGCGATGTTGAAGCTGCTATTACTGTAATTGAAAAAGAGATTATTAAAAGCAGATTAATTGAACTAACTGACCGTTTCAGTTCACGTTTTCTTGCAATTAAACTAATTGAAAATGATCCTGATATAAAATCAAGGTTCAAAGCTCTTCCTAAAAGCGCCAAAGTTTTGAAGATATCTGATAAAGAAGTGAAAAAATTGGAAGCAAATACCGGGCTGGAGGCCGAAACCATTATAACAGATGCAAAATATGGATTTATTGAAGGGGCCCTGAAAGAAACTTTTGTCAGATCAGATGAGAAATTACATGAAAAATCACAAAAGGCCGACTTTTTATTAACACACAAAAAGTTTGGAATCCCTATTTTTTTTATTCTGCTTTGGTTAATGTTTACCGCAACCTTTATCCTGGGTAAATATCCGACGGATCTTATTGAATCTGGTTTTGAATGGTTATCAGAGATGAGCA
The DNA here is from genome assembly GCA_964563105.1 of uncultured Bacteroidaceae bacterium. Lineage (GTDB taxonomy): Bacteria > Bacteroidota > Bacteroidia > Bacteroidales > CAYVTV01. The sequence continues at coordinate 47,602 of CAZLXM010000012.1, read as the reverse complement.
TTAAATATTTACCAGAAGGCCCGTTAAACGATCTGATAACTGAAGGAGTACTAAATGGGGTAGGAGGAGTGCTTGTTTTTCTTCCCAATATCCTTTTGCTGTTTTTCTTTATCTCATTAATGGAAGATACAGGATATATGGCAAGAGCTGCCTTTATAATGGATAAAATAATGCATAAAATAGGTCTTCACGGGAAATCTTTTATTCCTCTTATAATGGGATTTGGTTGTAATGTGCCAGCCATCCTGGCTACACGTATAATTGAAAGCAGGAATAACCGGCTGATAACAATGCTTATTCTTCCTTTCATGTCATGCAGTGCAAGATTACCTGTATATATTCTTATTATAAGTGCCTTCTTTCCTCATTATCAGGGAACAGTTCTATTCTTTATATATCTTACAGGAATTTTACTCGCTGCCGTATCAGCAATTATATTTAAAAAACTCTTTATTAAAGGAGAAGATATTCCATTCGTTATGGAATTACCCCCTTACAGGATCCCCGCACTGCGAAATACTTTAAGACATATGTGGAACCAGTCATGGGAATATGTTAAAAGAATTGGTGGTGTGATCCTGGTTGCATCAATTATTGTATGGGGGTTAAATTACTATCCCTTTGATAGACATACTAATCATACACATAATAATGAAGTAGTATATGATCAGCTAACCCAAAATATTTCTGTATCACAAAATAATGATTCTTATCTGGAACGTTTTGGAAAAGCAATAGAACCTGTTATGCGCCCATTGGGATTCGATTGGAAAATGAGTGTAAGCTTACTTGCCGGAATTCCGGGAAAAGAAATTGTGGTTAGTACAATGGCCGTACTTTACGCTTCAGATAATGATAATAGCTTCACTCCCTTAAGTGAGAGATTAAAGGCGGAAACCCACAGATCTGGCCCAAACAAAGGCAAACCTGTGTATAATACACTAACAGCGCTTACCTTTTTACTGTTTATACTGGTTTACTTTCCATGTGTGGCAGTTGTAGCTACTGTAGCCCAGGAATCTGGTTCTTTTAAATGGGCGGCATTCCTAATGATCTATACAACCGCCCTTGCATATTTATTATCATTCATATTTTATCAAACAATAAGTTTAATTATTTATTAAATTATTATGATCCAGGAAATTATAGTTTTAGTTATCTTTATCAGCACTGTATTATTTGCTTTTTTTTCCATCATTAAATATATGCTGCCAGGAAAAAATCAAAAATTAAATTCATGTCATACAGCTGGATGTAGTTGCCCCGGCTTACCTGTAGATACACAAAAAAAGTTATTTAATAAATGAATATTTATTTGTAACTTACTTGCAAAATTAGAGAAATGGAGATTATCAGGGATCTTGACTTAGAGCTTGAACAACTGGCTGATTCCGGTTATTCTGTTAAAATTGAACAGTATATAACAAAAGGTTTCATTCTTTTCAGAAAAAAACCTGAGTTATTCCTCTTATATACTGCATTATATATTATATCTATACCTTTAGGGGGAGTAATTATTTCTTTTCCTCTTACAGCCGGCTTTTTTATTGCAGCTCATAGATTGAATTCCGGAAAAAGTTTATTTTTTGAACACTTTTTTGACGGGTTTAAGTTTTTTATCCCCTTGATATTGATAATGCTTGTAGAAGGATTATTTGTTTTCCTGGGATTTTTTCTTTTAATATTTCCCGGTATTTACCTGATTGTTGCTTATTATTTTGCACCTTTATTTGTGATATTTCATAAAATGGATTTCCGGAAAGCAATGAAAACAAGCCGAAACCTCATTCATATGAAATGGTTTAGTATTTTTGGATTCATGATAATTCTGGGATTGATCAATTTTTTGGGGGCTTTGGCACTTGGCGTTGGGGCATTATTTACAATACCCATTACATTTTGTGCAATATATGCCGCTTTTGATGATATCGTCGGAGTAAAAGATCAAGCAATTTCACATGAAACACTTTAAAAAATCTATTGACATTTGTACTCTGATAAAAAAAAATGGGCTGTTTTATTATCCGGATATGTCAACTTTATATACCGGATATTATCATTGGTGTTATCCTTCAGGATTCATTGCAGAAAAGGGACATATGATAAATGGCACAGCCTCGGGACTTGTTAAATTATATAACGAGGAAGGGAAGATACTTGTTGAAGCTGAATACACTGAAGGAAAAAAGAACGGAAAGGTTACCACCTATTATCCAAGCGGACATATAAAAGCTGAATTTTTTCTGTTAAATGAAAAAAGAGAAGGCAGGATGAGAATATGGTATGATGGAGGAAATAAAAAGTATGAAGCATATTTTAAAGATGATATGTTAAATGGAAAACAGATCAGGTTCTTTCCTGATGGTAAGATAAATATTGAATGTGAATATAAAAATAACCTGGAACATGGTTATAAAAAAGTAATCAAAGAAGACGGAAGTATTCTTTTTCATGGAAATTTTGAAGACGGAGAATTAATTTAAACATATTTATAACTGGTTTATGAAAATAATTCAGGGTAATAACAGACAAAAAGTTTTTATTGTTTCAGCAGCACTAATTATTTGTCTTGTTCTTGTATCTGTTTTTTTTCAGAATTATTTTCCCAAAAAAGAAGCAGAGAAAGATCCCTCACCTGTTGGATTGTTTTCAGAACCTGATTTAGAAGGATGGAGGCTTTTATTTAATGGAATAAATCTGGATGGATGGGAAGTTACCCAATTTGGCCCCCAGGGTAATATTTTTGTAAAAGATTCTTCAATTATTCTTGGTCTTGGTGAAGGATGTACAGGTATAAACTGGAAGGAAGAATTTCCTTCAGGGAATTATGAAATAGCCCTGGAAGCTAAACGTGTTGAGGGTAATGATTTTTTCTGCGGACTTACTTTTCCGGTTTATGGCGAATATTGTACATTTATTGCAGGAGGATGGGGAGGCTCTCTAATTGGAATAAGCTGTATTGATGGTATGGATGCTTCAGAAAACTTCACCCGTTCCTGGGCAAAATTTGAAACTGATCAGTGGTACCATATTCGTATTAAAGTTTTGGAAGAATCTCTCATGTGCTATATTAACAATGAATCCGTGGTAGAAGTAAGTGTTAAAGATCATAGTTTTACATTAAGAGCTGAAACGGAACTCTTAAAACCATTGGGGATATGCTCATGGATGACTACTGCTGCGATTCGAAATATCAAATTTCGTTTATTTTGATCTTTAACCTGGCATCAGCTAATTATATCCGACTTCCGGCGAATATTTAGGGACGGTGTTAAAACAATTTCTTATTTTTGTATAAAAACGCATTCTTTGATTTATCCCCTTACATTTGAAGAAAAGATTGGTTTTAACAAAATCAGGGAAATTGTTAAAACTTATTGCCATTATGAACCCGGGAAAGATACTGTCGATTCACTTAAGTTTTTAAGTGACTATAGTTTGATTACTGAACAGATATCTCTGGTAGAAGAATTCCGGCAGATTTTCCTTTCCGGAATTGACTTTCCCGTAGAGCATTATATTGACCTCTCAACAATCCTGAATAAAGCAGCAATTGAAGGCAACCGGATAGAGGAAGAAGAAGTGGCAGATTTAAGGAAAGCTCTTGATTCAACTCGTATAGTAATAGCTTTTTTCAGAAAAGATGATAATAAACGATTTCCCTGCCTTAAAAGTCTGGCAGCAGATTTAAAATATTTTCCTGTTGTTATAGATCAAATAAATAAAATTCTGAACAAGAATAATCGTATCAGAGATAATGCCAGTTCTTTACTCAGCCGAATAAGACAGAGTATAAGTGTTTTACAGGCACAGATCTCTTCCCGGCTTAACCGTATATTAAAATCAGCCCGGAATCAGGGCTTAATAGATGATGATGTTTCACTGTCAGTTAGAAATGGAAGAACAGTGATCCCTGTATTAGCTACACATAAAAGAAAAATTAAAGGATATGTGCATGATGAATCAGCTACAGGGAAAACAGTATATATTGAGCCTGCAGAAATAGTTGAAGCCAATAATGAAATCAGAGATCTTGAAAATGAAGAGAGAAGGGAAATTATACGGATCCTGACAGAATTTACAAGTTTTATCAGGCCATATATTCCTGAACTAAGGTCTATACATGATTATTTTGCAAATCTTGATTCGATAATTGCAAGGGCCCGTTTTGCAATGAATATACAGGCTATAATGCCGGAATTATGGCCTTCCCCTTTAATTAAATGGACTCATGCAATTCATCCTTTGCTTCTTCTTTCATTCCGGGAATCGAATAAAGAAAATGAAGTTGTACCTCTCGACTTACGTCTTGATGAAAAAAACCGGATTTTGATAATTTCAGGTCCAAATGCAGGCGGAAAATCTGTTTGTCTTCAAAGTGCCGGCTTATTACAATATATGCTGCAATGCGGATTCCTTGTACCGGTTGCTGAAGGATCTGTATTTGGTGTATTTGAAAGAATATTTATTGATATAGGTGATGAACAATCTATTGAAAGTGACCTGAGCACTTATAGTTCTCATCTGATAAACATGAAATTCTTCCTGAAAAATTCCAACCATAATACACTCATTTTGATTGATGAATTTGGTTCAGGCAGTGAACCTTTGCTGGGCGGTGCAATAGCTGAATCTGTACTTGAAAGGTTAAATCTTAATGGTTGTTATGGAATAATCACCACGCATTATACCAATCTTAAGCATTTTGCTGCTTCAGCAGATGGAATTATAAATGGTGCTATGCTCTTTGACAATCATCGGATGCTGCCAATCTTTAAATTAGATATAGGCCGGCCTGGCAGCTCTTTTGCTTTTGAAATTGCCAGAAAGATTGGCCTGCCTGAAGACGTACTGCTGAAGGCTCAGGAATCTGCAGGACAGGAGAATATTGATTTCGATAAACATTTGAAGGAAGTTTTGCGTGATAAAAAATATTGGGAAAATAAACGTAAACAAATAAAAACTACTGAAAAACAACTTGCTGAACTGATACGGAAATATGACCTGGAACTTCAGGATACCGAAAAATTAAAAAAGAAAATATTAGATGAGGCCAAACAAAAAGCGGAGGAAATCATTAATTCTACAAATAAACAAATAGAAAATACTATAAGGGAGATAAGGGAATCTGAAGCTGAAAAATCCCGGACCAGACAGGCAAGAGAAAAACTTGCTGACTTTAAACATAAATTAACCATTTCTGATCATGAAGATAAAGATATACTCAGAAAAAAAATTGAAGAATTAAAAATTAGTACAAAAAGTAAAGTAGTCCGCAGGTATATTAAGCCTGATAGAACTGAAAAAAAAGAAGCTGAAGAAAAAGAAATTATTCCGGGATGTTATGTGATATTGAAAGGAACTGAAAATGCCGGAGAGGTAATTTCACTTTCCGATAAAAAATGTACTGTACTGTTCGGAAGTATAAAAACAACTGTGAAATCTGAACAGCTTGAAAGGATCAGTTCCGGAAGATATAAACAGCTTTGCCGAAACCTTAATAAACCAACATCTGCATATAATTATGATATTGGAATGAAAAAACTTCATTTCAGGTCTGATATCGATATTCGGGGTAAAAGAGGGGAAGAAGCCCTGACAATGGTAAGCAGTTTTATTGATGAAGCAATTATGGTCCAGGCCTCTGAACTTAGAATTTTACATGGAAAGGGAAACGGAATACTCAGACAATTAATAAGGCAATATTTAAGTACCATTAATGTTATAGGATGGTTTGGTGATGAACATCCTGAAGCAGGAGGAGCAGGTATAACAATTGTTAAACTGGAACCATGATTGTTATTAATGATAGTTTATACAAAACATATAAGCAAAAGGCTTGAATACGTACTGGATCTTTCCCTAAATAGAATAATGGGCCTGCGTTATTCCATCATAAACAATCTGAATGAAATTAAAAGCCTGAATGTTCCTGTACTGAATTATTCATATGAGAAAATAGAACACTCTTTTACAATTCATCCGCATAAGCTTCTGTTCGAAGAACATATTGTCAAACAATCAATTCATTGTAACTCTTATTTGGACAAACTGCCTGTTTTTTTTGAAACGGACGGCAAAGACCTCCCTTTTGATATTTTTGCGGCTATTTTTTATCTGGTTAGCAGGTATGAGGAGTACCTGCCCTTTATTCCCGACAATCATAACAGATTCCCTGCAAGTGCTTCACTTGCTTATAAGTATGATTTTTTGGAAATACCAGTGATCAATATGTGGATAAATAATTTTAAGAAAAGCTTACTTATTTTTTTTCCGGATTTGGAATTTAAAAAATTAGCTTTTAAATACATACCCACGATTGACGTTGACTTACCATGGGCATATCTGCATAAACCTTTTATTAATGTTAGCGGAGGATTAGTAAAGGGGCTTTTTCATAAAAATTTAGACAATGTAATTTACAGACTCAGGGTTATCAGTAAAGCTATTAAGGATCCTTTTGATACATTTGCCGAATGGGATGAAATCCACGGAAAAGCAGCTGCGAAACTCAAAGTATTTATTCTTGCCGGTAAAACTTCTAAATTTGATCTGAAAACTTCTCCTTATAATAAATCATGGCAGGATTTGGTGAAATTGCTTTCCGCTAAATATCAGACCGGAATGCATCCTTCCTATAATTCTGATCTCGGAAATAAAGGAATTGATCATGAAAAAAAAATTATTGAATCACTTTCTGAAAATACAATATACCAAAGTCGTCAACATTTTATAAAGATCCGTATCCCTCATACTTACCGGAAGCTGTTAAATGCAGGCATCAGGGAAGATTATTCAATGGGATATCCTGATTATCCGGGATTTAGAGCAGGTCTGGCTTTTCCGTTCCCATTTTTTGACCTGGAACGAAATATATCCACCCGATTAATTATTTATCCATTTTGTGTAATGGACAGGACATTAAAAGATTATATGGGGTTAAGCCCTTCCGGGGCAATGAAAACGATAAATAAATTATTAGATACCGTAAATGAAGCAAAAGGATTATTCATTTCTATATGGCATAATGATTCTCTTGGAGATTTTGGAGAATGGAAAGGATGGAAAAAAGTATACTTGCAAATGGTTAATATGGCAAATATTTTATCTGATGTTTAGATTTATCGAATCAAATCAAATTGACCGACTCAAATGGGATGAGTGTATCGCTAATTCAGGAGTAGCACATTTATATGGCATGTCATGGTATATGGATCTTGTAGCACCTGGCTGGGCCGGCATCATAAAAAATGATTATCAGGCAGTAATGCCTCTTCCAATAAAAAAGAAATTCGGAGTAAAATATGTTTTTCAGCCACTCTTTACCCAGCAATTAGGTGTCTATTCAAAAAAAACAGTTACTTCCGAACTATTACAGGCATTTCTGAATACTATCCCGCCTGAATTGAAATATATAGATGTTAATCTTAATTATACCAACAATTTTGATAATAATATTAAAGGAATTAATAGCAAAATCAATTTTGAATTGAGCCTTAAACATAACTACAATCACCTGAAAGACTCTTATTCTGAAAATACTAAAAGAAATGTACAAAAGAGTACCTCATTTATTGAGATAACAGAAAATGTAAGAGTTACTGATCTCCTGAAACTTAAAAGAGAGGCAACATCTAATAGAAAATCCGCATCATATTATGAATGGTTAAACTGTTTTGTAAACTGGCTGATCAATTCCGGTTATGGCAAATTAACAGGGGCAATTTTTAACGATCAGTTATGTGCTGCTGCTCTTTTTGTATTCTTTGGGAAGCGGGTTTATTATCTGGCCCCTGTATCCGGTAATATAGGAAGAGAAAAACGCGCTATGTTTGCCATACTTGATCATTATATTTATACATATTCTGAGAAAGACCTTATTCTTGATTTTGAAGGTTCCAACATTCCCGGAATTGCCAGGTTTTTTTCGGGTTTTGGCGCTCTTCCCGTGATATATCCCTCAGTAAAGATTAATCGTTTACCATATTTATTACAAATTTTTAAAAAATGATAAATTTGGGAAGATATCTTGCAGGATATTTATACTTTGGGAATGATTAAAAATATAAGGCAATCTCAATATAAATTAGCTAAATAAAGAAAATAGGGTAACTATTTAATCTGGTGAAAAATAAATCTCTAAAAAATACTATAACTCCATTTTTATCTTTTGTGCCTTTCAATTTTCTTAAGAAAATTACCGGGGATAAGCTGATAATACCTTTATATCATCTTGTTACAGATAATCCGCCTCTTCATGTCAAAAACTTGTATAATCCGAGGCCTGTAAAAAATTTTATGGAAGATCTGGATTTTTTTACAAGTAATTTTAAAGTTTTGTCGCCTGATGAATTTTATGCAGTTATAGATGATCCGGCAAAATCGAAAAAAAATGGGTTTATGCTTACATTTGATGACGGCTTGCGGGAAATTTATGAATTTATTGCACCATACCTTTACCAAATGGGAATTCCCGCCATTTTTTTTATAAATAACAATTTTGTTGATAACCGGGATATGTTTTATCGTTTTAAAGTCAGTCTTTTGATAGAAAGGATAAATCAATGTCCAAATAAATCTGCCCTAAAAAAAGTGTCAGGCTTAATTGGTTTAAATGGCCAAAAAAGGAGTACAATGTGCAATGAAATTTTGAAATTTAATTACCTGGATAATGAAGTTCTGGATTTGGCAGGAGAGGTCTTACAAATAGATTTCAAAGAATATCTAAAAGAAAATAAACCTTATATGGATTCCAATCAGATCCGTGAATTGCAAAAGAAAGGTTTTATTATAGGCTCTCATACTAAAGACCATCAGTTATTAACGGGATTGACTGAAACTGAGATTATTTGTAAACTTAAAGAAAGCATGGACCAATTAATACAAGAGTTCTCCCCCCGGTATCGTTATTTTGCATTTCCTTTCAGTGATTATGGTATTAATAAAGATATTATAAGCCGAATACATAATTTGAAAGATCTGTTGATCGATGCCAGTTTTGGCAGCTCCGGATTAAAACCAATTGTTGAAAAAAGACACATTCAGCGTATACCAATGGAGGTGAAAGGAAGATCAGCCCGCCAGATACTCATAACCGATTACCTGATATTCTTTTTAAGAAAAAATATTATAGGATGGTAAGAAGCATATTTTCAATAAGATTGCAATTTTATTGGCAGTTTTAGTTCAATATTTTAAAAATATTTAATCCTAAACGGATAATTTATAAAAAAATGAATTTTTCTTTTGTAAGAATTAAAGAATTAGAAAAATTTAGCAAATCTTCATCTAATCTGGGTGGCCGTAATGTTGCAATTACTCCGTGGAGAGCTTTTAGTCAGGCAAATAATCCATTTGCAGGCCCCGAAGATATAGCCCTTATTTTTAAGAAAGATGAGGCAGGTAATACCTGTGGATATATTGGAGCACTTCCTTTTTATCTTATCAACAAAAAAAATGAAAAATTTGCCTGGCTCAGTGGGTGGCGTGTTGAAGCAGATACTGAAAAAGGTTTATCAGAGGAATTACTAAAAATTTTTGTTAAGAGTTATGATTATAAAATTATGTTTTCAGATATTCCTTCAATTAAACTTGCAAATAAAATACAAAAAGCTGCATCGGCAATTATAAAGGAACGGAAGGGTTTACATATATGGTTGAGATTTAATATTTCAAAAAAAATAATCTTATACTTTGAAAAAAACCGGAAATATTACAAATTCATAAAATCAAGTGGAATATATTATCTGCTTTATACATTTGAGAAAATACTTAATTTAATTTTATACCCATTGTATTACCTGCCATCAGTTCTGCCTGCCCAAAATAACCTGATAATGGAGAAAATTAACTTTCCCGGAGAAGAAGATTTAAGGTTTATTGCTCAAAATGCCGGAAAGGATGTTGGTTTTCCGGACATTAGGGTATTAAAATGGTATAATGATTTTCCCTGGCTTATAATGAAAGACAGGAGCAATGCTTTTATTGGATTAAAATATTATTTCAGTTCTTTTGCTGATAAAAATGAGCTTTTCTGGTTAAGGATCAGAGAGGATAAAAAGTTAGTTGGTCTGGTTTGCCTTTCAGCAAGAGATGGAGTTGTCAGGACACAATTTGTATATCTGTTATCGGGAAAAGAAGATATTATTTGTAAAAAGGTAATTAGTTATTTATTGCGAAGATTTTATATTACTGATATAATCAGTTTTCATACTAGTTTCGTTATCTCTTTGAACAAAACACTGTTTCCTTATATTCGTAAAAAAAGTAAAAAAAGATTTTATGGAGTTAGTAAGAAACTTTTGCAATTTATAGAGCATGATTTTACTATGCAGGATGGGGCAGGGGACTATATTTTCACCTAATTATAATACATGGCAAAGAAATCAATATCCGGATCGTTTTTATCAGTTTCAAAAAGATTACCTGCAGCACATTTCAGGATACGGGAAGGATATTTCTTTAAAAGGTTATAATTATGAGTCGCTATTATTACTGCCCTTCCACTTTTACTAATTTCCAGGAGCAATTGAAGAATTTCCTCTCCGGTTTGCGGGTCAAGGTTACCTGTAGGCTCATCAGCCAGTATAAGTTCGGGATTATTCAGCAATGCCCTTGCAATTACAACTCTTTGTTGTTCACCTCCCGATAATTGATGTGGCATTTTATAACCTTTATAGCCGAGGCCTGTTTTTTCCAGAACTTCACCGATCCGGATCTCCATTTCTGCTTTTTTATTCCATCCGGTAGCTTTTAATACAAACTCCAGATTTTCATTTATTGTCCTGTCAGTAAGGAGCTGAAAATCCTGAAATACAATTCCCATTTTTCTTCTTAAAAGAGGGATTTCTTTTTTAGTAATATTTTCCATTTGAAAACCACAAACCATAATATTGCCTTCACGTAAAGGGATCTCTGCATTCATGGTTTTTATCAATGAAGTTTTCCCGCTTCCTACTTTACCTATCAAATAGATCAATTCTCCTTTTTTTACAGAAAAACTAACATTTGATAAAACAAGATGGTCTTTAATAAATATTGATGCGTTATGAAATTCTACTATATTGTCTAATGCCATAAAAATAATTTTTGAAGGAAAAAAGCGTTGTTAATTATATAAAAATTTTATACCAAAAATAAAATACCTTAAAATCACTGATTCACAAGATATGTTATATAATATTAATTTTAATGCAAATATCCTTGTTTTATGCTAAATAATAAAACCATTAATTAACATAATACTGTTAATTAAATTGAAAATTCAATTTCATAATGAAAGCTTTTAATTAATACCTTTACAAGATTATACATTCAAAAATATGAGCTTTTTAAATAAATTTTTGTATCTGACATCTGTTCTCTTAACTGTTGCTACAGTTATGCAAGCGCAAAAGACGCAAATTTATACCTATAGCGAAAAAGATTTCAATAAAGCAATGGAATTATACAATAAAGAAAAATACGGGGCTGCACAACGTTTTTTTCATAAATCCATTGAATCACATAAAGATGAAAAAACTGAATTGAATATTATGGCACAATATTACGCGGCTTTATGTGCCATTGAATTATCAAACGGAGATGCTGAATATCTTGTTAATAATTTTATTAATGAAAATCCTGATAACCCTCTGGTAAATAATGCATGTTTTCTTTTGGCAGATTACGCATTCAGGAAAAATAGTTATCCTATGGTTTTAAAATACTTATCAAAAGTAGACAGGTATTATCTGAATAGCGATGAATTATCTCAATATTACTTCCAAACTGGTTATAGCCATTATATGAAGAAGTCCTATGAGGAAGCAAGGGTAGCTTTTTATGAAATAAAGGATATTGACAGCAAATATAGTATCCCAGCACTTTATTATTATTCACATATTGCTTATGAGCAGAAAAATTATGAAACTGCCCTTAATGGATTTCTCAGGTTATTGGATGACGAAACCTTTGAAGGTATAGCGCCTTACTATATTACACAGATATATTATCACCAGAAAAAATATTCTGAACTTGTTGCTTTTGCCCCTTCCTTAATGGAAAAGGCAACAGATAATAAACGCACGGCAGAAATTTCCAAAATCATTGGTGAGGCTTATTTCTATTTAGACCGTTTCGATGAAGCAATTCCTTATCTCGAGAAATATCGTGAAGAAGTTAAAAATACTTCAATGGAAGATAAATACCAGCTTGCATATGCTTATTATAAAGCAGGAAATTACAGGCAGGCGGTACCAATCTTTGAACAGGTCTCAATGGGAAATTCGGAGATCAGTCAAAGTGCTTTGTATCATCTGGCAGATTGTTATTTAAAACTGGATGATAAATCCAGGGCAAGAAATGCATTTTCAGGTGCTTCAAGAATGGATTTTGATCCGGCAATACAGGAAGATGCCTTGTTCAACTTTGCAATGGTTACCTATGAGTTGTCTTATTCACCTTTTAATGAGGCAATACGTGCCTTCAATTCATATATAAATCTTTATCCTGCATCAGAAAGAACTGATGAAGCATATAATTATCTGGTTATGGCCTACCTTAATACCAAAAATTACCGTATGGCTATGGAATCTTTGGAAAAGATAAGGACCAGGGATAAATTTATTGATAAAGCTTATCAGCGTGTTTCATTTTTCAGGGGTATGGAATTGTACACTAATCTAAGGTTCACTGATGCCATAATCACCTTTGACAAGTCATTACAGTTTGGCGAACATGATCCTCTGTTAAAAGCCAGAACATTATATTGGCTTGCTGAATCATATTACCGCCTGGGGGACAACTCTGCTGCAACTGAATTCTACCGCCTTTTTAATGCAGATACATATGCCCCCAAAGCGCCGGAATTTAAAATGCTTAATTATAGTCTTGGATATCTTTCATTTTCAAAAAGAGAGTATACAGAAGCCGAAAAATGGTTCTCTACATATGTTCGTCTTGAAACTGATAAAAACTCACTTACACATGCAGATGCATATAACAGGCTCGGTGATTGCCGTTTTATTGCAAAATCCTACTGGCAGGCAATAGAATATTACGACAAAGTAATCAGTCTTGCTAAAGCAGATGTTCCTTATGCATTATTTCAGAAAGCATTTTCTCTGGGTTTGGTTGACAGGCCACAACGCAAAATTGAAGTATTAAATCAATTGCTTACAAATTTCCCTACATCTTCCTATACTGATGATGCACTTTTTGAACTGGGGAGGGCCTGGGTTTTAATTGAAAAACCCGAAGAAGCGCTACTTAGCTATCAGAAAATAATTAAAGATCATCCAAACAGTAATTATGTAAGCCGAGCGATGGTCCAATTGGGGCTTATTCATCGTAATGCAGGAGATAATGTAAAAGCTCTCGATTATTATAAAGCTGTTGTTGAAAATTATCCCGGAACATCTGAATCAGAAAATGCTTTGCGGTCAATCAGGGAGATATATGTTGATTTGAACAGGGTAGATGAGTATCTGCTATTTGTAGAAAAATCCGGCCAGCGGATCACTATAACAGAACAAGATTCCTTAATTTATTATGCTGCAGAAAATGTATATTTATCAGGAGATTGTAATAAATCGCTCCCGGCACTAAATAATTATATTGAACGTTTCCCTGCCGGAGGATTTTTATTAAATGCGCATTACTATCGGGCCGATTGCCTGCTAAAAGAAAATAATCCCGATGCAGCATATGTGTCCTTGCAATATATTATATCCCAGCCATTTAATCTTTTTACTGAACCAGCTTTGATAGTAGCTTCCAGAATAGTATATGACAAAGAAGATTATAATTTGGCAGCCCAATTATACCAGCAAATTATTGAAAAAGGAGAAAAAAAGGCTAATATAGATGAGGCTGAAACAGGCTTAATGCGCTGTTATCATAAACTTGGTGAATATCAGAATACTATAAGTGCAGCAAGACAGGTACTCCTCCACGATAAACTTCAGGAGGAAGTAAAGCGTGAAGCGAATTATCTCATTGCTGATGCTTATTTAAAACAAAATGACCCGGTAGCTGCTTATGACTGGTATTCAAAAATTGCAATTGAGGTTAATAGTTTGGAGGGTGCCGAAGCGAAATATCGCATTTCAGAAATTGATTTTAACAGAGGAGATATTGGAAAAGCTGAAAAAAATATTTATGATTTTATTAATCAAAACACTCCTCATTCTTATTGGATGGGAAAAGCCTTTTTGCTGTTGTCAGACATTTTCATTTCTATGAATGATGAATTTCAGGCGCTCCAAACATTACAGAGTTTAATAGAATTCTATACTTCAGATACTGACGGGATAAAAGATGAAGCTAATAGAAAGAAACAATTAATTAATGATAAAAATCGGAATCAGCCATCTTCTTCAGTCAATGATAGTATACAGAGTCCTCCTTTAGTATATTGAAGGAAATTATATATGTTTCAATGAAATAGTAATAAAATATTATATAAATCATAATATGCACTTAAGAATTAGAAATATAAATTACCCGGCAATTTTGATCCTGTTATTTATTATTAACATTAATGCTTATTCTCAACCTGAAATTCAACGGGAAGTCAGAGTGGTACAACCATATTCTCCTACTCTTTCTGATGCGGAAAAGATAAACCTACTGCCTGATATGAGTGATACAGTTCAGGTAAGCCCTGATTTCAGATACAACATTATTCCCAAACAGTTTGAAACACCCTATGAGCTGGAACATATAAAAGCTGCAAGAATGGTAGGGTTGCCAATAGAAAAATTATATAAAACCCTTCTCACGCTGGGTGCGGGAAATTATAATACTCCATTTGCTGAAATGACTGTTAATCAGTTACGATCAAGAAACAGCGCTATGGGCCTATATTTAAAACATCATTCTTCTGCAGGCAAAATGATCCGGGCTAATAATGTGTTTAATGGATTTAGTGATAACCAGGCTGAATTATACAGTAAATGGTTCCTAAATCAGTCAGTAATTGAAGCTGATGTTACAGGAGATTATCAGGCCGTTCATTATTATGGTTACAATACAGAAATAGATACTTTGCTTGATAAAAAAGAAATTCGACAGGGTATACTTACTGCAGGTGCAAATGCACGTTATTACTCATCTTATTTAGATTCTTTCCGCTTAAAATATAATATAGGATTAGATTATCAGTTTACAGGTGATCGTTTTGATAATACAGAGCATGCTTTCCAAATTAATACTGATCTGGGTAAAAAGTTTGGTAACCAATATGTTAATTTGCAATTTGAAATTGATCATTATAAAGTATCATGGTCAATTGATTCAGTTTCGAATACGATTTACAGGTTAAGTCCATATATTAGTAAAAAAGGGGATGAATGGATATTAATTGCCGGTTTTAAAGCTGCTGCAGATATAAAAGGGAGTGATCCGGAATTTAAACTATATCCAAAGGCCTTATTGGAATTCAATATTGTAAAAGGTGTTCTTGTACCATATCTGAGTGTGGACGGGTATAGATCGGAAAACAATTATAACAAAATATTAAAAGAGAATCCTTTTGTAATACCCGGGTTGAAAACCAAAAATTCAAATTATGGTATTATTGCTGATGCAGGTTTAAAAGGACGATACAGTAATGATTTAAGCTTTAATTTTTCTGCTTCTTTTTCAATGATCAGTAATATGAGTTTTTTCGTAAATGATACATTGTCTGAACTTTCTAACCAGTTTGATATACGGTATGATGATGCAGTATTGACAACCTTTTCCGGTGAAATGGCCTGGTCTCAGTCTGAAAAACTGGATATTTTATTAAAGGGTAAATACTATAAATACCAGTTAGATCATTTTGAGCATCCCTGGCATAAGCCTGATCTGGAATTATGGGCCGGGGCATCATATAACCTCCGGGATAAAATATTACTTGATGCCAATGTTTTTTATACCGGAGAAAGATATGCACCTCTAAAAGATCCCTTTGATGATCCGGTAAGGTTAAAGGGATTTTTGGATGGAAATCTGAAAATTGAATATCGTTATACTCCATTATTATCTTTTTTTCTAAAATTTAACAATTTGACTGCAAGTAAATATCAGATTTGGCATCAATATCCTGCCCACAGATTCCAATTCATGGCAGGTCTTTCCTATACATTATAAAAGCCTGAATTAGTTCACAAAATGTTGATAAAACATTTGAATCTCATCGTTTTATTAGACGAAAAATCGTTTTTTTTTCGTACCTTCGTTCAGCATTTCTAAAACTGTGAAAAATTCATTTACAATTGAATAAGTGGTATTATAATATTGAGGGAAGATAAACTTTATAAGTCTTTCTTTTTCGATTGGATATTGACTTTCTCAACAAAAATATTAAAGTTAGATATTCGATGAGATAAAATCGTTTAAAGGAATATTGTTATATATCTTTTAAAAAAGTAGTAGAGAAAATTTTATTTAAATATATGGATAAATTAGAGATGGATTTGAGAAATAAATTGAATAAAAATGACTATTCAGCTGATAGTATTCAGGTTCTGGAAGGTCTTGAAGCGGTCAGGAAACGTCCGGCAATGTACATTGGAGATGTTAGTGTTAAGGGTTTACATCATCTGGTTTATGAAGTTTTAGATAACTCTATTGATGAAGCACTGGCAGGATATTGTAAGAATATTGACCTCATTATTAATGAGGATGGTTCTATTACAACTATCGATGATGGACGCGGAATACCGGTTGCCATGCATGAAAAGGAGCAAAGATCAGCACTTGAAGTTGTAATGACTATTTTACATGCCGGAGGTAAATTTAATAAAGATTCCTATAAAGTATCAGGAGGTTTGCACGGAGTTGGAGTTTCATGTGTCAATGCTTTAGCTTCAAAGCTGGAAGTGAAAGTTTATAGAGATGGTAAAATTTATCAGCAGGAATACGAGAGAGGAAAACCCCTGTATTCTGTTCGTGAAATCGGATACAGCTCTAAAACCGGGACTGAAGTTACATTTTATCCTGATTCACAAATTTTTATTACCACGTCTTTTAATTTTGAGATACTTTCTTCACGACTTAGAGAGCTTGCATTTTTGAATAAGGGAATTACTCTGTCAATTACTGATAAACGTGAATTGGATGAACCCAGGAATGGTAATGATAATGGCCATAATAATGCGCATGATAATTCAAATGGTAATAACAAATATCTACATGAAAGTTTTTATTCGGAAGAAGGATTGAAAGAATTTGTAGCATTTTTAGATGCAACAAGAGATAAACTTACTGAAGAGATTATTCATATCGATACAGTAAGGAATGATGTGCCTGTGGAAATTGCCTTTCAGTATAATACTTCATTTTCTGAGAATGTTCACAGCTATGTAAACAATATCAATACTATTGAGGGTGGTACTCATTTGGCAGGTTTCAGACGCGGATTAACACGTACCTTAAAAGCTTATGCTGAAAAATCGGGCATGCTTGCAAAATTAAAGTTTGATATTAATGGGGATGATTTTCGGGAAGGCCTGACAGCAATTCTCTCTGTAAAAGTAGCTGAGCCACAATTTGAAGGTCAAACCAAGACTAAATTGGGTAATTCTGATATAATGGGAGCAGTTGACCAGGCAGTAAGCTCGGAATTAGCAAATTACCTTGAAGAACATCCCAAAGATGCCAAAACGATTGTTCAAAAGGTTATTTTGGCTGCCACTGCACGTCATGCGGCCCGCAAAGCGCGTGAACTTGTGCAGCGGAAAAATGTACTCTCAGGAGCCGGATTGCCGGGAAAACTTGCTGATTGTGCTGAAAAAGATCCATCTTTAACAGAAA
Organism: uncultured Bacteroidaceae bacterium; assembly: GCA_964563105.1. Lineage (GTDB taxonomy): Bacteria > Bacteroidota > Bacteroidia > Bacteroidales > CAYVTV01. Next base: position 29,821 of record CAZLXM010000012.1, on the reverse strand, counting down.
TATACCTTGTTGAAGGTGATTCGGCAGGAGGAACGGCAAAACAGGGAAGAGACAGACAATTTCAGGCCATTCTGCCATTAAGGGGGAAAATTCTAAATGTCGAAAAGGCAATGCTTCATAAAATTTTGGACAATGAAGAACTAAAAACAATTTTTACTGCACTCGGTGTGTCAATTGGAACTGAAGAAGATAGCAAAGCATTGAATTTACAAGGTTTGCGCTATCATAAAGTTATTATTATGACTGATGCAGATGTTGATGGAAGCCATATTACAACGCTTATAATGACATTTTTCTTTCGTTATATGATAGAATTGATCCAAAATGGACACCTTTATATTGCAACACCACCTCTATATCTCGTAAAAAAAGGAAATCGTGAAAGATATTGCTGGAATGAAGAGGAACGAATTGCTGCTATTGAAGAAATTGGTAAAGGGAATCCATCAGGATTACATGTACAACGTTATAAAGGTCTGGGTGAAATGAATGCAGAACAACTTTGGGAAACAACTATGAACCCTGCAAACCGCACCCTGAGACAGGTAACAATTGAGTCGGCAGCAGAAGCTGACAGGATTTTTTCTATGTTAATGGGAGATGACGTTCCTCCCAGGAGGGCGTTTATTGAAAAACATGCTAAATATGCAAATCTGGATATTTAATCATTTGATTGTTTAAATTTACCTCCTGAAAAATAAACTTCCGGAGAAACATGTCTGATAAAAATTATAAAATAGAACTTCACAGTGAAGAAATAAGGGAAATTCTCGGACATGTTCCCCACTGGATCATTAGATGGGGTTTATTGATGTTTCTCATATCATTCCTTCTGATAATTATTGGAAGCTGGATATTTAAATATCCGGATATACTTAAAGCTGAAATATTCATTACTGCTGAAAACCCTCCTTATCAGGTTATTGCTCGTTCTGATGGAAGAATTGAACATCTTTTTGTTAAAGATAATGAAGATATAAAAAGAGATCAAATCTTAGCACTGATCGAAAATCCTTCAGTTTTTGAAGATGTAATTATTCTAAAATCCGGTCTTGATTCTTTCAGGATTAATAATAATTCATCAATTAATGAATATTTACATCACTTTTCCCAAAATCTTGTATTGGGTGATTTACAGTCATATTATGCTAATTTTCTTAAACTCTTTGAAGATATTAATAAGTTTATACTGTTGGATTATCATAATCAAAAGATAGCCTCACTGGAACAGGAGATTCATAAATATGAAAATTATAGTCAGAGATTAAGGATTCAGAATTATATACTTGTACAGGAAGAAAAGTTGTCTTTAAATCAGCTAAATCGTGATTCAATTTTATTTATTCAGGGTTTAATTCCTGAAGCTGACTATGAGAAAACCAAATCCATTTTGCTTCAAAAGAGATTTAATCTTGAACAATCACTTATTACTCTTGCTTCAAATGATATCGAAGTGTCAAAATTAGAACAACAAATACTTGATCTTCGTTTACAAAGGAATCAGGAAAAGAACAAACTTGAGCTGGCAATGAATGAAGCTTATGATAATCTTCTTGCACAGATTTCATTATGGGAACAAAAGTATGTTATGCAATCACCTGTTCAGGGAGTTGTTTCGTTCACACGTATCTGGAGCGAAAATCAAAATGTTAGAAACGGTGATGTTGTTATGTCTGTAATTCCAAAAGATCAGGGTGAAGTCATTGGTAAAATTAATTTGCCTGTGGCTGGTTCGGGAAAAGTTAAGCCCGGGCAGTCAGTAAATATAAAATTTTCAAATTTTCCTCATATTGAATATGGAATGGTGAGGGGTACCATTCGTTCTATATCTCTGGTGGCCCAGGATAAACTTTATTCAGCCGTTGTCCAGCTGAATGAAGGGCTCAGAACAAATTACGGCATCACTCTTGACTTCAATCAGGATATGCACGGAATAGCCGAAATAATAACTGATGACAAACGCCTACTTGAACGGGTGGTTTATCCTATTAAAGCAGTTATTACAAAACAAAAAGGATTATAATCGGCTTATTACGAATTGTAATTAAGATTGTTTTTTATCAGAAGTATTTATAAATAATAACAATCAGATTAAATATATTGATTTATAATTGCCTCGTATAATTCCTGTTTACCACTTATTTGTTCAGGCTCCCCATATTTAAGGGCTAACTCGCGCAGATCTTCAAGGGTAAATAATTTCTTTTCAAATTTCGCACCATCTCCGCTATCAAACGAAGTATATCTTTCCTTTCTTAATTTTAAATAATCAGAGTTTTCAATTATTTTGTTTGCAATAATAAATGCACGCGCAAAAACATCCATTCCGGAAATATGGGCAATAAAGATATCATCAGGATCTGTTGAGTTTCTTCTGGTTTTAGCATCAAAATTGACACCTCCGCTTTTAAAACCTCCCGCCTCAATTATTACTAACATTGCTTCAGTTAATTCATAAATATTTAACGGGAACTGATCGGTATCCCAGCCATTTTGATAATCACCCCGGTTTGCATCAATACTGCCAAATAATCCTGCATCAGCAGCAACCTGTAATTCATGCTGAAAGGTATGGCCTGCAAGAGTTGCATGGTTAACTTCAATATTCAGCCTGAAATCTTTATCAAGGCCATATTGTCGCAAAAAGCTGATTGTTGTTGCTGCATCATAATCATATTGGTGTTTGGCGGGCTCCATGGGCTTTGGTTCTATAAAAAAAGAACCCTTAAAGCCATTCCTTCTTGCATAATCTTTGGCTAATTCCAGAAATCCGGCCATATGTTCAAGCTCACGTTTCATGTTAGTATTTAAAAGTGACAGATATCCTTCACGTCCGCCCCAGAAAAGATAATTCTGCCCTCCAAGCTCTATGGTTGCATCAATCGCATTTTTAACCTGTGTCGCTGCCCATGTAAGCACCCTGAAATCAGGATTTGTAGCTGCCCCGTTCATATATCTGGGATTAGAAAAGAGATTTGCCGTACCCCAAAGTAATTTGATCCCGCTATCCTTTTGCTTTTGTTTTGCATAATCAATAATTATTGCAAGCCTTCTTTCCGATTCCCTTATACTATCACCTTCATCAATAAGATCATAATCATGAAAACAATAAAAAGGAATACTTAATTTGGATGCAATCTCAAATGCAGCATCCATCCTGGATTTAGCTTTTTCAACAGGATCAGGGTCTTTATGCCATGGAAAATGTTTAGTTTCGGCACCAAAAGGATCACTGCCTGATCCCAGCAAAGTATGCCAATAAGCCATTGAGAAACGAAGGTGTTCTTTTAAAGATTTACCGGCAATGATTCTGTTTTCATCATAGAACTTAAATGATAAAGGATTTGTTGATTCTTTCCCTTCATATTTAATTTTTTTAATGCCGGGAAAAAATTCTTGTTTTCCAATTAAATATTCCATATTTTTTGTGTTTTAAATGATTTGATTTAAATATTTTTCCCAATTATGATAAGCGGCGAGATATTGTTCTTTCTTTTTGAGTTGTGGTTCGATAATCTCCATTTCTTTGAAGTTGTAAAATGCTTCTTCAAAATTTGAATATATACCGGCGCCGACCCCGGCACCTTTAGCTGCCCCTTGCGATCCATCAGTATCATAAAGCTCAATTACTGCTCCGCTGATGTCGGCTAAAGTTTCCCTGAAGATGGGGCTTAAAAACATATTTGAATTTCCTGCTCTAATGATTTCGGGCTGAATTCCAGTGGTCCTCATTATCTCCAGGCCATAATTGAATGCAAATACAATTCCTTCCTGGGCAGCCCTGATAAGATGAGGAAGAGAATGGATATTGAAATTCAGATTTCTTAACTCACATCCTGTGTCTTTATTGCCCAACATTCTCTCTGCTCCGTTGCCAAAAGGCAAGATTATCAGACCATTTGAGCCAGGCTCAACAGTTGAAGCCAAAGTATTAAGATCATTATAACTTTCCAGGCCGCTTTTTAAATTTTTTCTAATCCAGGAATATAATATTCCTGTTCCGTTTATACATAAAAGTACGCCCAAACTTGTCCCGGACAGAGAATGATTTACATGGGCAAAGGTATTAAGCCTTGAAAAAGGATCAAATTTCACTATATCACTAATGCCATAAACAACACCTGATGTACCTGCAGTTGCAGCAATTTCACCCGGCCGGAGCACATTAAGTGAAAAAGCATTATTTGGCTGGTCACCTGCCCTGTATGAGATTTTTATGCCTTCCCTTAATCCTAATTCTCTGGCAGCCTTAGCGGTCATTTCTCCCTGAACTGCAAAAGCAGGAACTATTTCAGGTATAAATGACTTGTTAATTTTGTAATAGTCCAACAAAAATCCGGCTAGTTCATTATTTTTAAAATCCCACATAATTCCTTCCGATAAACCGGAAACTGTGGTATTTACCTCTCCGGTCATCCGCATTGCAATATAGTCACCGGGAAGTAATATTTTATATGTTCTTTCAAATAGCCCGGGTTCATTTTCCTGTACCCATTTAAGTTTTGAAGCTGTAAAATTTCCCGGAGAATTTAATAAATGAGATAAACATTTTTGCTCTCCTATTTCAAGGAAAGCCTTATTCCCATATTCAACCGCACGGCTGTCACACCAGATAATAGATGGCCTTATTACATTCTGTTGTTCGTCAATCATTACCAGGCCATGCATTTGATAAGAAATGCCTAAAGCTTCAATTCTATTTATATCAATAGAAGATTTAAATATTAATTCCTGTGTAGCCTGTTTAAGATTGGCCCACCATATTTCAGGGTCCTGCTCAGCCCATCCTGGTTTTAAAGCATTTATTGCCATTTCTTCTTTCGGGGAAAAAGCTGATGCAATAGTATTGCCCGTATCTGCATCAACTAAAGAAGCTTTTACGGAAGAGCTGCCTACGTCATATCCAATTAGATACATAATTAAAAATTAATTCATGGAAAATAAAAATGACCTGTAAGCTAAAAAAATATTTGTTTTGTCATTCTTTGAAATTTGAATGAACTAATTTAATCTATTTTTTAGATCAATGCAAGATCAGACATTTTAAACCGGGATAACAACCAATATTTAAGTTTTTATTGAAGAGCATTAATTTATAATCATTTTAAATTAGTTGTTCAAATCAGCTTTCATTAACCAGGTTTTATATAAAAATATGTAATTTTAAACTTTTAGTATGTCAGAATGAGCTAATTTTGACTGAAATGATTTGATTTAAGCGTATTAACACATTTTAGACCAGGAGAAAAATTCTTAAAAAAAGATGGATATTTTATTTCCTTCATATAAACCGTTTGCATTTTCAGTTATGTTGAAGCCTATTGGGCCGATTTGTAATCTGAATTGTACTTATTGTTATTATTTGGAGAAAAAAAATTTATATCAGGATGTACGGAATTTCAGGATGAATGATGAACTACTTGAGGAATATACCAAACAATATATTGAATCACAAAATGTACCGGTTGTAAGCTTTATTTGGCAGGGAGGAGAACCTACATTAATGGGTGTGGATTTTTTTAAAAAAGCATTAAAGTTGCAGAAAAAATATGCCAATGGTAAAAGGATTGATAATGTTTTTCAAACTAATGGTACCCTGCTTAATGATGAATACTGTAAATTGTTTAGTGACAATAATTTTCTTATAGGGGTGTCTGTTGACGGACCTGAAAAATTACATGATCTCCATCGTAAAACTAATTCAGGCGCCGGTTCATTTTCGGTAGTGATGAAAGGGATAGAATTATTGCATAAATATAAGGTTGAGTTTAATACCCTCTCGGTAGTAAATAAGGAGATTGCATATCATCCTTTGGAAGTATATCATTTTTTAAAACGTATTGGAAGCGGATTTATTCAGTTTATTCCAATTGTAGAAAGGACTGCTAATCAACCCGGACCAGACCGTCTTAATCTGGTTGCCCCTGTTTTTGGACAAAATGCCAGGGTAACAGAATGGTCTGTTGAACCTTTAGCTTATGGGAAATTTTTATGTACAATTTTTGATGAGTGGGTCAGAAATGATGTTGGAAAATATTTTGTTCAGATTTTTGATGTAACTCTTGCAAATTGGGCAGGGGAGAGGCCCGGGCTTTGTGTATTTACTGAAACCTGTGGTGATGCACTTGTTATGGAGCATAATGGTGATATGTTTACATGCGACCATTTTGTATATCCCGAATATTTTCTTGGAAATATTCTTAAAAAACCTTTAAGGGAAATGGCTGTTTCAGAGCAGCAAAAGCAATTTGGCCGGGATAAACGTGACAAACTCCCAAAATATTGCTTTGAGTGTGAATACAGGTTTGCGTGCAACGGAGAATGCCCAAAGCACAGATTTGCAATTACACCTGAGGGACAAGAAGGATTAAGTTATCTTTGTCCGGCATATAAATTATTTTTCAGCCATGTACACCCTTATATGCAGTTCATGGCCGATGAATTAAAAGCAAAAAGGGCGCCCGCCAATGTTATGGAATGGGTTAAGCGTCTCGACAGGAGAAAAGAAGAAAAATTTGTTATAAATAAGGGGCCTCAGAGAAATGATCCATGTCCCTGCGGTAGCGGTAAAAAGTATAAAAACTGTTGTTTATTAAAAAAAAATTAAACCGGGGAATCTTGTAATAAAGTATTTCAAAATAATTTTACTTTAAAAATACTCCCGGCAACCACAAACTAAGCTGGGGAATATATGTTACCAGAATTAAAACCACAATCATAGCTATAAAAAGTGGAATTAAAGGCCTGATAACTTTTTCAATTTTTATACCAGCAATACTGCAGCCGACAAAAAGAACCGCTCCAACAGGGGGGGTACATAATCCAATACTTAGATTCAGTACCATTATGAGACCAAAATGAATCGGGTCCATCCCCAATTGAGTAGTTACAATTGGCAGGAATATAGGTGTGAAAATAAGGACAGCAGGTGTCATATCCATAAATGTTCCTACAAATAGCAGGATAAGATTAATTAACAGCAAAATGACATAAGGATTATTACTGATTGATATCAAACCCTGACTTACGTTTTGTGGTATATTTTCGTAAGACATTATCCATGATAATCCGATAGATGTACTGACCAGGAACAGAACGATAGCAGTGGTTTTAACAGATCTGAGTAAAATGGCGGGCAGGTCTTTAATTTTTAGTTCTTTGTAAATGAAAGCAAGAACAAGTGCGTATAAAACTGCTATTGCAGAAGCTTCAGTTGCTGTAAAATAACCGGCAACAATACCGCCTATTATGATAATCAACATTAGTAGCGAGGGCAATGCATCAATAAATTTAATCAAACCATGTTTAACTTTTTCTTTTCTTCTTAAACTTACTCTAATTATGAAAAAAAGAAAAGCAAGGGATAAAAGTATGTAAACTGAAAGAGACAATGTATTTGAAGTATTATCGTGGATAGCTTTAAGCCCTGCTCCGATCCCAAAAACTATTGCAGTAAATATAACTATCTTGGACATAGCCCTGAATACTCCGCGAAGCCCCCGGGTTTTATAAATAAGCATGGACATCGCGGCCAGCATCAAAGATACGCCGGTAAGAATGCCAGGGATATATCCGGCAAGAAAGAGTGCTGTAATTGATACGCCACCACTTGCAAGTGAATATACAATAAGGATATTACTTGGAGGAATAGATAATCCGGTAGTTGCGGAAGTAATATTTACTGCGGCACTAAAGTTTTCAGGTAATCCTTCTTTTTTCATTTCAGGTCCCATAATACTTCCGATTGCGGAAGCTGAAGCAGCGGCAGAACCTGAGATAGCTCCAAAAAGCATATTTGCGGCTACGTTGACAAATGCAAGCCCCCCGGGAAGCCAGCCAACAATAACCCTGGCAAAATCGATCAATCTGATAGCAATACCTCCTGAATTCATGATATTTCCTGCAAGAATGAAAAATGGTATTGCAAGAAGGGCAAAACTGTCAAGTCCGGTTGCCATTCGGTGGGCAAATGTGGTAAAGGCCGGCAAACTATCAATGGTAAAGAGCATAGTAACAATGCCGGACAAACCAATACTGAATGCAATTGGTACACCAAGAGTAAGAAGAAGGATAAAACATAAAACAAGAATAAAAACTTCCATAACAAATTATTTGATTATTGTTTCTTGAAAAGCATGATAATATGAAAAGCAGAATAGTAGGTCATTAAAATTCCGCTTATTGGCAATACCAGATACACGTAACCAAGAGGTAACTGCAGCCCTGCAGACCTTACATCTAACAGGAACCTGGTATAAACAAGCCATACTGTAACAGCAAAAATAAGGATACAAATAAAAATTGTGAGCTCCAGTTTTTTCTTCCTTTCTTCCCTTGTTTTTTGTAATAAAATATCAATGGCAAGGTGTTCATTGGTTCCGGCAACGTAAGCAGCTCCCAACAATCCCACCCATATAAGCAGGAACCCGGCAATTTCATCGGTAAAAGCGCTGGGTGAAGCAAGAATATAACGACTGGCAACCTGCCATAACACATCTAAAACCAAAAAAGACATTATGAAAACCAGAAATTTTTCAAGTACCTTATTTAGTGCATTATAAAATGTCATATCAGGAATTTTTAATATATTGATTAATTCAGTTTTTTTATTCGATTTCCTTTATCCTTTGAATAAGGTTGTAAACCAGAGGCTGATTTTTAAATAATTCATATACAGATGCAGCTTTTTCAGCAAATAATGCTTTATCAGGATAAATTATTTCAACACCTGCTTTTTTAAATACTTCCATAGATTCTGCTTCCGAGTCGGCCCATAATTTCCTTTGTACACTCACCGATTCATCTGCAGCCTGTTGTAACCATTCCTTTTCCTGTTCAGAAAGGCCATTCCATATTTTAAGACTAATAATGAGTACGTCGGGAATTGTTGTGTGTTCGGTCAGAGAATAATGCTTGCAAACCTCATAATGACGTGAAGTAAAAAAACTTGGAGGATTATTTTCAGCACCATCTACAACCCCGCTTTGTAAAGCTGTATATAATTCACCCCAGTCAATAGGAGTGGGGGCCCCACCCATGGCCCTGATAAGGCTGAATGCAACAGGGCTCTTCATTACCCTTATCTTCAAGCCTTTAAGATCTTCCGGCTTATTCAGGGTTCTGCTTACTGTATAAAAACTTCTGCTTCCTGCATCATAAAAACAGAGTCCTCTTATAAGAAATGGTTCAGCAGCAGCTAGAATTTCATTTCCGATTTCACCTTCAAGAACCCTGAAAGCATGGTCAGAAGATTTAAAAATATAAGGAAGCCCGATTACTTTGAAGTTATCGGTGAAACTTTCCATTGCAGCAGAAGAAACTTTCGTAATAGCCAGGCTCCCTATTTGTAATAATTCAATACATTGCTGTTCTGAGCCTAATTGGCCGGAAGGATAGATATCTATTTTTAATTCTCCGCCGGAAAGTTCGTTACATCGATCAGCCATGAATACCATTGCTTTATGGACAGGATGCGAAGGATCAAGACCATGGGCAAGCTTCAATACTTTTGACCTGGATGCCTGTTGACAGGAAAAGAATGTAAACATAAATAACAGGCTGATCTTTAAAAGATTATTCATCAGAAAATATTTGAGTTATTTTGTTGTTAATCACGTCGTTCTGATGGAACCCCCAGATATTTTCATTCTCTTGTTGTGAACGATAGGACATGGAGGTTTCATCAGAAAATAATTGAGTTATCTTGTTAATAATCACGTTGTTCTGATGGAACCTCCAAATATTTTCATTTTCTTGTTGTGAATGATAGTACATGGAGGTTTCATCAGAAAATAAATGTGTTATGTTATTGTTAATTACATCTTCCTGATGGAAACCTCCAAATATTTTCATTTCCTTGTTGTAAACGATAGTACATGGGGGTTTAATCAGAAAATAATGCTGATTATTAAATATATATCGGAAATTTAAAATCATGCCTTACTTTAATGATATGCCTGTTTCAATGATAGCAAGTCTTTTTTCTTTTAAAATTAAAAACAATAAGATAGTCAGTCAAACAAATCAAATTAATGAAAAGCTATACTTTACTTAAGGCTCGATTTATCTATTTCAGATAAAAGTTGTAAAAATAACATTTTATCTGATTCCGGAAATAATAACGGGGTGATTTAATTTTATAGCTTCTGCTTTTAAATAATTTTTCACATATTGTTTATCAGCAAAGCGATTATCAGAGCTTTCCCACAAAGCATAAAAATAAAATTCAGCCTCTTTTTGTCCGTTTAGGCTCATTCGTGCATAGTAAGTATCAATAATACCGGGCCCGGATTTTGGCGCTTCTTTTTCACCCTTGAAATATTTTTCAGGAATAATAAGTGCCATTGCTAACATTTTTTCATCTTCTGCCTGAATTGAATGAGTAAAAAGAATGACATGCCCATCTGATTTTTCGACAAAAAGCTCATCACTAAGCATGTTTACAATACCGGCTATGATATAGTCGTTTTCAGCCAGGCCCCTGGAATAAACAGTGCTTTTATAGGCATATTGCCCTGCTGATATAGAAATGTAATGGTTTAAATAAATATTTTCAGACTCCATTTTCCAATCAGGAAAATCGAATTTGAATTCCGTTCTCAATGGCCCTTCGTATATTCTGTCGATACTGCCTTTTCCATTGTCGCCTATTCTATACAGCTTATTATTTCTTTCAACACCAATAGCCCCTGCGCCAAGGGAATTACCTACTTTAAGGATGTCCATTCCCCAATCACTAAGCTCATGATAATTATCTCCAAGCCCTACCTTGTTCAGAACCATTGCTGATGTACGTTTTCCAAAAATATCCATACCATTTCTGAGGTCAAAATAATTCCTGAATCCAACTTTATCATTTTCCCAGGCGGGGCCTTCCATCTGATATACTTTTGAAGTGACTTCGGTATCAACGGTTTGAACTCGTGAAGCGTACATAAGTTCTGCATCCGGATTACTTAAAGCTGCGAAGCGTAAATTAGTTTTTTTCGGAAAAACCGGATATAAATCTGATGAAATAAACTCAACATTAATAGTTTTTATTTCTTTTGGCCCGAGATCAATTTCAATAAGTATTTCCTCAGGTATTTTGTTATTATCCTGATCAATAAACTGAACCTTTAAAGTATCTGGTCCTGAAATGAATAAGGGAAGCTGATCATCAGGGAATTCCCCGATAATATTAGTAAGCTCGCGATTTTCAATGGAAATAACTTCTCCTGTTCTTCCGGTATCAAGGGGGTTAGTGAATTTTAAAAGAATCTTATTTTCTTTTTTACAATTAAGCCCGGAGATAGCCATTAAAATTATCAACAGATAAATAGATGTCTTTTTCATTATAAATAATAATAGCGATTAAAACAAGGTTATGGAAACAGGTTTATAATTATTTTATATATTTTATTGTCTATTTTTAAATTGAATCTTTTCAATCCAAATAAATTTAAAGGATTAGTCTTCATTTACCGGTTTCCCAATAGTTGCCAGTATTCCTCCATCTACATAAAGTACAATTCCGTTCACAAAATCAGAAGCTTTGGATGCAAGAAAAATTGCAGCGCCGGCAAGATCTGAAGGATCCCCCCATCTGGCAGCAGGAGTGCGATTTATAATGAAGTCATTAAAAGGATGCCCATCCACGCGTATAGGGGCAGTTTGTGATGTGGCAAAATAGCCCGGGCCAATTCCATTAATTTGTATATTATATTTGGCCCATTCTGTAGCCATACTTTTTGTAAGCATTTTAAGCCCGCCCTTTGCCGATGCATAAGCTGAAACTGTATTTCTTCCGAGTTCACTCATCATCGAACACATATTAATGATCTTACCATGTCCGCGTTTTATCATCCCCGGTACAATGGCTTTAGCCATAATAAAAGGGGCTACCAGGTCAATATCCAGCACTGTTTTGAAATCATTGACACTTGTTTCAAGTATTGGTATCCGTTTAATAATTCCCGCATTATTAACCAGAATATCAATTGGTGCTACCTTTTTTTCAATTGTTTCAACAAATCTGCCCACTGCATTTTCATCAGTAACATCAAAAAGATAAGCGCGGGCATTTATACCCATTTCTTTATATTGATCAACAGCAGTGTGAAGTTTATCTTCAAATATGTCGTTAATCACAATTTCGGCTCCGGAATCAGCAAGACCTTTTGCAATGGCCATGCCTAAACCATGAGTTCCACCGGTTATTAACGCGGTTCTTCCTGTAAGGTCAAATAATTTTAAAGACATAATTAAGATTTAAAAGTTACCTTAATTCATCGGCACGGATTGCATCCATATCACCATAATCGAGGTTTTCACCTGCCATACCCCAAATAAAAATATAATTGCTGGTCCCGGCAGCTGAGTGAATTGACCAGGGAGGTGAAATAACAGCTTCTTCATTTTTGAGCCAAATATGTCTTGTTTCCTGTGGTTCGCCCATATAATGACATACTGCCTGTCCATCAGGCACCTCAAAATAAAAATATGCTTCCATCCTTCTTGAATGAATATGGGGGGGCATAGTATTCCATACACTGCCCGGTTTGAGTTCAGTCATTCCCATTTGTAACTGGCAGGTTTCAACTACACTGCTAACAATCAGTTTATTAATTCTGCGTGCATTGGAAGTTTCCAGACTGCCAAGATCTGCTTTTTCTGCATCCTCCAATGTAACTAGTTTTGCCGGATAGGACTTGTGTGCAGGTGCCGAGTTAAAATAAAAACGTGCAGGTTGTTCCTTATTATCACTGTAAAATGTAATCTTTCTGTATCCCATTCCAACATAAAGGGCATCTTTATAATTTAACCTGAATGAATCATTATCTGCTTCAATTGTGCCGGAGCCCCCAACATTTATAATTCCCATTTCGCGCCTTTCAAGAAAATATGTTGATTTCAGAGGATCAATAGCATCAAGCTCAAGTGATTTAAGAACCGGTATAGCACCACCAACAACAAATCGGTCATTGAATGAATAAACCATATTGATCTTATCAGGGTTCATCAGATCAGAAACAAGAAATTCTTTACGTATTCTATCTGTATCATAATGTTTTGCATCATCAGGATGATTTGCATACCTTATTTCATATTTGTTTACCATAAAATATTGATTTTTAATTATATTTTCATAAATCTGTATAAAAATAGGTCATTAAGGCAATTACCTTAATGCTCCTTTTTAAAAAAATCCAATTGTGATCATGTTATTATATTATGCAAATATCAGCAAAATAAAATAAATATCAAAAGTGAAGAACTATACTGTAAGTGTTTTGTAAAGACAATATAAAAATTAAAAAATATTCAACCCAGAGCAAAAATAGTGCTAATTATTGCAAAAATAATAGAATGAAACTACATTTTCATTCATTAACTTTGTTTTCCGGATGAATTCAAAATCTATATTTGCCAGGAAAATTATTTGACACAACAATAATATAACTAAAATATTTTCTGATGAAACCTCCATGTACTATCGTTCACAACAAGAAAATGAAAATATCTGGAGGTTCCATCAGGACGACGTGATTAACAACAATATAACTAAATTATTTTCTGATGAAAAAACTGATTTTTATCTTTTTACCAGTATTAATGATCTTTTGGATATCATCATGTTCCGATTCAGGCCGGAAAAATTTTGTTTTAGTGTCAGACAGGATATCAGCTGATATATGTATATTTCCGGATGAAGAGGAATATTTGTACCTGGCTGTTGAGGACCTGATTTCTGATATAGAGAAAATTTCCGGAAAAAGATTATCAAAGCATACAGACTTGTCCAATTGTGATGACAATTGTGTTGTAATAGGCTCATATGATAAGATAATTCAATCATCTCTTTTTAAAGAAATGGCAGGAAGTGAACTGGAAGATTTGAAAGGGAAATGGGAGTCGTATATAGTAAAAAGCTATCTGAAAGACAAGCATTATTTATTAATATGCGGAAGTGACACAAGGGGCACAATGTTTGGTATTTATCATTTTATTGAGTCTTATCTGGGGGTGGACCCATTATATTTTTGGACTGATATTGAGCCTGCGGAACAAAAAAACCTTTCATGGCCGACAATTGAAATTTTGCAGGATGAACCAACTTTTGCTTATAGAGGCTGGTTTATAAATGATGAAGACCTTTTAACAGAATGGATGGATAGTCCTGGCCAGCGTTATCTTGATTATCCATTTTATTACCAGGTTGCAAATCCCATAATTATTGAAAGAGCAGTTGAGTCAATGATAAGATTACGGTATAATCTTATTATTCCGGCTAGTTTTGTTGATATTGGGAATCCGCCTGAGAAACTCCTGGTTGATGCTGCTGCAAAAAGAGGCGTTTTTTTAAGTATGCATCATATAGAACCAATTGGAGTTAGTGGTTTTACTTTTTTTAATTACTGGAAAGAAAGAGGGAAAGAATATAAGTTTTCATTTTATAGTAATCCAAAAGAGATAAAAGAGGTATGGCAATATTATGCTGAACTGTGGTCTCAATATCCGAATGTTGTTTGGCAAATAGGCTTACGTGGAATTGCTGATCGTCCGATGTGGCTGGCAGATCCGGATATCCCGGAATCTGAAGCTGCCCGGGGGAAACTTATTTCTGAAGCAATGCAGGTACAGATGGATATTATTCGTTCTGTAGATAAACGTGAGAAAATACCGGTTACTACAACTCTTTGGATGGAAGGGTCTAATCTGAATAAAGAAGGGCACCTGTCTTTTCCTGAAGGAGTTATGGTTGTGTTTTCAGATAATAGCCCTGGCTGGATGCTTCAACCTGATTTTTTTGAAACAAAAAGAGAAAGCAACAGAAAATATGGTATTTATTATCATCATCAATTATGGGGGACAGGCCCGCATCTCGTCCAGGGAGTTCCGCCATCAAAAGCTTATGAAATTTGCAAACTCGCTGTCGATCATGATTCACACCACTTTGTAGTTTTAAATGTATCCAATATACGTGAATTTGTTCTTGGATTGAAAGCTTCTTCGGATATGCTTTATAATTTCAATGACTTTAATCCCGGGACCTTTTTAGAAAATTGGTGTAAACAACGTTTTGGGAAGGCCGGAAAGGAAGTTGAAGCGGTATATAAACAATTTTTTGACAGCTATCAGGAACATGGAGAGAATAATATGGTTTTTATGCTTGACGGGCAAATGCGGAGCAGAGGTTTGCATTTTATTAATGTTCTTACATCAAAAATAAAAGGAAGCGAAAAAAAGAAAACAAATATTAGTGTTATTCAGGACAGGTGGGCGGGTACAATAACTCTTGATGAATTTGAGGAGAAACTCGCTTATCAAAAAGCCGGAATTGAGAAGGCAGGTGAAATGGCAGAAATTGTGAAGAAAAAGCTCAGCGGACAAAGTCTTGCATTTTTTGAGGTTAACTTCATTTCGCAGCAAAAAATTCTTCTTGGTATAATAAACTGGCTGGACGCTTTAATTAAAGCATTAAAGGCTGAGGATAACGGTAACAGGTCAGGAACTATCAATGCACTTGAAAATGCTGTTAAAGCATTCGATCTGGTTCATAAAGGAAAAGAAACCGGAAGCAAGGGAGGAAAATGGGAATATTGGTATCGTGGTGACAAAAAAATGAATATGGAAAATGTTGAAAAATCCACGATCAATTTATTGGAAATAGCTAAATCAAATTAATATTTCAGAGAAAATCAGATCTTGTTTTTTAGCTTATTAATTTTCAGATGATCAGAACCAATAGCTGATATTAAAAAAGCTTAGCGGCCCTGATTTATTCAAAGATTTCATTAAGGTATATTCTATTGGCCCGATCCAGCTATTATAGCCCAGGGTTATTCCAATACCGCTTATAACATTGTCCAGGGCAAGAAGATCACTAAATGAAGGTTTCAGGTTCCCTGCATTTCCTCTAAATGTTATAAAAAAATTGCGAAATATTTCATATTGAAAATCTGCTCTTACAATCAGTGCATTTTTTTCGGCCCTTTCAAGAAAATTCAGGCCAATAAAAGGAATTATCCCATTTCGCCTGACAGGGCTTAATCCTCCCGTGTAGAAATAATATGGATAGGGGATGGTATCCCCCATTGTTATTCCTGCATATGCATGAGTAATAAAAGTGAATTTTGAACTAATTGAAGTGGCTTTGCTTAAACGTCCAAAAAGAAAAAGAGCAGGGCCCAGGTCTTTTTGAGTTATTATTCTTACTTCAGAAAATAATTTTAAACCATATCTTGGGAAAAATGAGTTATCATATGTGTCCAGATTAATAAACCCAAAGTAATCCAAATAATTCTCTTTACCGGGCTGAAGATCGAGGGCCGGATCAATCCTGGGTTTAAGAGTTACTCTTTGGAGTTTTGCCCCTAATCCTATCGCATAGGAATTTAATATTATGGATTGTGTAAATAATTGTATACTATGTTCAGTATATGAAAGATTTGACAATTTCTTGCCTTCTTCGTTATAAACAAACACGTCATAATTATTAAAATCCATATTCATTCCTAATCCGGGTTTCCATCCATTATTTTTAAAATAGCTCAGGTTTAGAAAAGGGTTTTCACCAAGACTCAAATTAGCAGATAATTTTGATCCGTCAAGTAACAAGTTTCTAAAAGTGGTGTTAAGCAGGATTGCTGACTTATAGTTTGAATCATAATGAAGGCCTACACGGAAAAGTCCGCCTTTTGCTTCCTGTACATTTATATTTAATTTAACTGCTTCATCCTCATCTTCCTGAAGTTCCCAGGTTACTTTATCAAAATAAAGACTAGAAAATGCCCTGTCAATAGAAGTTTTTATATCCTGAGTGGAATATTTTTCTGAAATATTTAACTGAAGTTTTCCACCAAGAAGTTTGGATGATACTTTACTTAATCCGTTTATTTTAATTTCTTTTATAAGCAGTGAGTCTAATTCTGGTAAGGTTTGATTTACTTTATATTCGGGATCGAGATTCTTTAATGAATCGGCAAGATTTTTTAATTGTGGAAGGAATAATCTTGCTGCCTGTTCGCCACGCGCAATTATTGTGTCAACAGCGTTAAAACTACCGGCATTAAATTCTTTGAGATTTGGAACAATAAGATAATCTACCAGGCTTTTATTCAGGGCATTTAGTTCCTCGCCATAAAAGAAAACAGTTTGTTCAATTATTTTGATTATATTGTTCAGTTCTTCTTTTGAGTAAATTTGAAATCCAACATCAACCCCTATGATTATATCAGCTCCCATTTCCATTACACGTTTAACCGGGAAATTATTTACCACTCCGCCATCAACCAGAAGCTTATTATTTATTTCCATAGGTCTGAATATACTTGGGATTGCCATACTTGCCCGCATAACTTCCGGAAGATATCCTTCACGAAAAACAACTTCTTTTCCCGTTTCCATATCAGTAGCAATCGTTAAAAAAGGAGTTGGCAGATCATCGAAGTTTCTTACCCCGAATACCGGGGCACAATACATGTTTAAGGTATTTTCAATATTCTGACCATTAATCAGTCCTGAAGGAATAAGGATTTTTCTTTCTTTTATTGGAAAGGAAAAAATAAATCTGTCAATATCGTCCTTTTCTTCAATGGTTAAATTTTTTCTGGAAATTTCATCAGTAAGAAGAAAACTCCAATTAAGATTTTTAGCAATTTTTTCGAGTGAATCTGCAGAATATCCAATTGAATAAAGGCCCCCAATGATACTTCCCATGCTTGTCCCGCCAATATAATCGGGGCGAATACCGGCTTCTTCCATTACTTTAAGGAAGCCAATATGTGCTAACCCTTTAGCCCCGCCACCACTCAAAACAATGCCAACCTTTGGCCTTTCGTGATCTGCTGGCTGTGCTAATATTTGAAAAGAAAATAAAAAACATATAAAATAAAAACTGCTGATTGAAATAACCGGATTTTTCAACATAATATTGAAAATATTAATGTGAGGTATTTATCCAAAATTAAGAATTATTTCCTGAATTTAATCCGGAAATGCATGATGAAGATTAATTTTAAGAGAAAAATTAATTTTAATATCAGATTTATAAAAATTATATTCCCTCTTGTTTTAAGCGTATATTTACATTCTATTATTAAGCTTGTAAGCCTTTGTATATATATTTTTAAATTATTCATTTACCTTTGTGAAAAAATAAGATAATATGCTTTTGCAAATTGATGAGAAAGACCTGAATAAATTTATAGTTGTAGGTGACCGGGTGCTGATTAAACCCAAAGACCAACAAAATAAGACCAAGACAGGGCTTTTCCTTCCTCCTGGCGTAACTGAGAAGGAAGCTATTCATAGCGGATATGTTTTAAAAGTGGGGCCCGGCTATCCCATACCGGCTATAAGTGATGCTGATGAACCCTGGAAAGGGGCAGATGAAAATGTTAAATATGTCCCGCTTCAGCCTAAAGAAGGAGATGTAGCTGTTTATTTGCAAAAAAGTGGCTGGGAAATAGAATTTAATAAAGAAAAATACATAATAATCCCTCAATCAGCAATTTTATTACTCATCAGAGATGAAGGGCTTTTTGAATAACAGTTTTCCTTTTTGTTTATAAGTTAATTTTATTGTATTAGCCTGTATAATTATTTCTTTTTGACAAAAAGATACTCACCCTTTTGTCTGAGAATTATAAACAGATAATAAATGCCCTTTAACAATCAATTCAGATACTGATACATAATATTAATTATTGCTGTGCATATTAATATTTGTGTTTTATATTAACCTGAAACACTTTATTACCGTATAAATAAATTGACATAATTTTAACGGAAATTCATTGTGTTTTATCCGTTTGGTTATTATTTCTTTTGACAGATAAATCTTAATTTACTGAATAATGGAAAAAAGAGATCATTATTTTTATAAACCGGCAGATGATGATTATATTATTGCCAAATTTAATGAAAAGATAATAAGATCACCATTAGGGTCCCTCAATGTACAGGATGCGTGTTTTATTCTGTTACGCAACATCCTTTGGGAATCCCGTAAGCAGACCAAATTGCTTGAGTATCTCTGCAGTGATAAACAGGAACATCAGGGAGAAAATATTAAATAATTTTCATTATAAATTTGAATTAACTCCCTGGTTTTATCATTTCAAACAATACTTCATTGTCATTTTTTATTCCCATAAAGAAATCAGAAATATTTTTCAGGGTTGTTACAGCAATTTGTTCCAGAGCTTCTTTTGTAAGGAATCCCTGATGGGCTGTGATAAGAACATTCGGAAAAGTCAGCAGTCTGGATATAAGCTCGTCTTCAACTATCATTTCTGACAAGTCTTTAAAGAAAATCTTTTCTTCTTCAGCATATACATCTATTCCCAAATAGCCAAGGTGCCTGTTTTTCAGACTCTCAATCACATCTTTCGTATTGATCAGTTTTCCCCGGCTGGTATTGATAAGCATAGCTCCGTGTTTCATCATCCCAAGACTATTCTTGTTTATTATTTGATAGGTTGAAGGATTAAGGAGACAATGCAATGAGATAATATCAGATTCACGAAAGAGAACAGGAAGATCAGTATATGTTACTCCCAATTCTTCCAGTACAGGATTTTTGTATATATCAAATGCCAGAATTTTACATCCAAATCCATACATTATCCGTGAAAAAACAGCACCTATATTTCCTGTTCCGATAACTCCTACAGTTTTCCCGAATAAGTCAAAACCTTCAAATCGTTCTAAAGAAAAATTATTATCCCTGACCCTGTTATATGCTTTATGAATTTTGCGATTAAGGCTTAAGATCAGTGCTACTGCATGCTCTGCTACAGCATGAGGGGAATAGGCAGGGACACGGAATACTTTTATGCCTGACTTTCCGGCAGCTTCTATATCTATATTGTTAAATCCGGCACATCTCAGGGCAATTATTTTTATTCCAATTTCAGCAAGTTTTTCAAGTGTTTCTTTATTGATCCTGTCATTAACGAATGCACATACAGCATCAAAACCTGTTGCCAGAACCGCATTTGAAGCTTTCAAAGAGCTTTCAAAATAAGTGATTTCAAAATTATAAAGTTTGTTTGCACGGTCAAAATATTCGTGATCATATGACTTTGAACTAAAAAAAGCTATTTTCATGTTATAAAGATTTATTAATCAGTGGCCAGGTGTTTGAATGCCCGAGTGACGAGTGACGAAAATACAGATTTTATGCATGGTATGAACAAATATTATTTAACATTTTCCGGAAAATTAGTTTAAAATTTTTCTTTAAGCGGCAACTTTGCCATTTTTTCAACTTCAATGGATGGAAATCCAAATTCCTCAATCACTTTACCAAGAATAAGATAAATGCCAGGTCCCCGGAAAGGATATTTTTTTAATGAATTCGGAAAATTTACAGTGTCAAAGAATTCACCTTTATAATCAAGGAAACAACCAAATTGCATATATTCTTTCTTTATGGTGATAGCATTTTTTATAGTTACCAGGTTACCAACCATGCGAATTGTTTTTCCTACATGCCTGATAAGCTCTGTTGAACAGGCTTCTCCTCTGTATTTTGTCTGCAACATATCAAAGCGGTTTAAGCTTACAGGAAACCCAAGGAGTTCCATTTCATCGTAAACATCTTCAAGGGAATTTTGTTCAAGAGGAGGCAGGGTGTACTTCTTTCTTTTGATTTTGAAAAGTTCGGGAACAGCTTCTGTTTTTTGAAATTTTCCAAGTAACATATGTGCTTCCCATAATAATTCTTTTTTGGTTTTTCCTGTAAATCTGAAAGCATTCAGGCGTATTAACAAGATGAGTTGTTCTTTTCCAATCTTAATACGTGTTGTGAAATTTTCCAGATCGGTGAATTCACCATTTTTTTCACGTTCTGCGATGATTTCCTGTATCACTTTGGCTTCAAGATTTTGTGCGTGAATGAAGCCTATATAAATATCTTTATTTTTTATACTTGTAAGATATTGACCTTTATTTATACAGGGCAGAAGAATATTGGCACCCTGGCGTCGTGCTTCATTAAAATATACCCAGCTTTGATAAAATCCGCCAAAATTATTAATTACAGCAACCATAAACTCAAGCGGGAAATATGCTTTAAGGTACAGGCTCTGATAGCTTTCAACAGCATAAGAAGCTGAGTGTGCTTTGGAAAATGAATATCCGGCGAATGAGCTGATCTGTCTCCATACTTCATCAATAATATTTTTTGGGTAGCCGCGATCACGACAATTTTTAAAAAACTTGCCGGCTAAACGTTCAAATTCTTTTCTTGATCTGAATTTGCCACTCATTGCCCTTCTTAATATATCAGCATCAGCCAGATCAAGCCCTGCAAAATGATGACATATTTTTATCACATCTTCCTGATATACCATAACTCCGTATGTTTCTTTCAACTGCTCCTCCATAACAGGATGTATATATTTAAATCCCTGAGGATTATGATGTCTTCGGATGTACTCTTTCATCATGCCTGATCTTGCTACCCCCGGGCGAATTATGGAACTTGCCGCAACCAGCGATATATAGTTATCGCAGCGTAATTTTTTTAGTAATCCCCGCATGGCAGGGCTCTCTACATAAAAACAGCCATTGGTCTCTCCCCGTTGCAAGAGATCACGCACACGGGGGTCTTCTTTAAATTTACGGATATTATATACATCCAGGCTGATATTCCGGTTTGTCTTCACTATTTCGGCACATTCATGTATATGACCTATTCCCCGCTGACTGAGGATATCGAGTTTCTCAAATCCTAATTCTTCAGCCACATACATATCCCACTGGGTGGTAAGGAACCCTTTGGGAGGAAGGTCAAGTGCGGTATAAGCAGTAACAGGCTCTTCTGATATAAGCACACCTCCTGCATGTATACTCCGTAAATTAGGGAAATCGGCAATTTCTGATCCGATGCGAAAAATATTCTCGGTGATATAATTCTTATTAATATATGAGAGGGTTCATCAACAAGAAGATCTATTTCTTCTTTCGGAAGCCCATATACTTTTCCAAGTTCCCTGAATATGGACCTCCCCCTGAATGTGGATATTGTACCAATAAGTGCAGTATGCTTTTTGCCATAACGTTTGAAGATATAATCCAAAACATCATCTCTTTCTTTCCATGAATAATCAATATCAAAGTCGGGGGGACTCGTTCGGTTTGGATTTATGAAACGTTCAAAATATAAATCCAGTTCAATGGGATCTACATTGGTAATTTTAAGGCAATATGCTGATATTGAATTAGCCCCGCTGCCCCTGCCTACGTGATAATATCCTCTGGCCATTGAGTAACGTATAGTATCCCAGGCTATTAAAAAATAGGAAGAAAAACCCAGTGTATCTATAATGCTAAGTTCATGCCTCACTCTTTTTTCAGCTTCCTTGTTGTTTTTTCCATATCTGTAAATAAGTCCTTCCATAACAAGCTTTTCAAGCAGCACCTTATCATCATACCTGCTTCCGGTAAAAGTGGCTTTATTTTTAGTAGTTGTGAAATCAAAATATATGCTGCAATCATTGATCAGTTTTTCTGTATTATGAATGATCCCGGGATAATCTTCATATGCACAGAGTAAAAGATCACAGGGAAGCATTATTTCGTTTTTTTCTGCCAGTTGTTCTGTTGTAAGTTTGCTTAAAAGAGTATTATTTCCGATAGCCCTCAAATGCCGGTGAATATCGTATTCTTCTTTTTTTCCGAAACTTACCGGATGCCATATAACAAGTCTTTCATTTCTTTTTCTAAAAGGGGAGGAGATGAGTTTATTTATATCAGACGGACGAATTCCTATAAGCTCATTGCCCGAAAGCTTTGACGGTTTATTTTCCCAGTTGTAAATGAACCATACTTCATTTAATTTTGGAGCTCTTAAAGGAAAATCCTCTTTACTTTCATTATGCATGGAAAGAAACTCGTTCAATTCCATGAATCCCCTGTTATTACGTGCTATACCGGTATACATATACTTGTTGCCGTTACGGAATTCAATACCTGCCATAGGATGTATCATATTCTGCATGCAAAGCCTGACAAAATCAATGGTACCCATGGTATTATTAATATCGGTCAGTGCCAATGCTTTTATATCATTGCGTAAGGCTTCTTCAACAATTCTTTCGGGTGACATTGTTCCGTAACGGAGGCTGTAATATGAGTGGGTGTTGAGGTACATTGGGTGACGGGTGACTAGTGACGGGTGATTTGCCTGAATATTTGATGATACCTTTTTACTATATTATTAGTAGTACAGATTACAGGCCTGAAATATTTAAGGCAACTGCTTAATTTTGTGATCTTATTTCTTTGGATCCTTTTCATATTTTATGATTTAATAGCTTATTGCCCAATATCCATATATCCTGCTATTCTCACTGCATTTGCCCCGAATTTTTTTCTGATCCTGTCTACTGTCAGATAAAGATTTGTCATGGCAGGTGTATCTTCAAACATATTAAGTTGCCGGACACCTTGTACAAGATGACTGAATTTTACACCTACAAGCCTGATAAGCATGCGTCGCTGGTATAGTCTGTCAAATAATTCTTTAACTACAGGTATAATCTGATGGTCGAAAGAAGTATAAGGAATCCTTCTCTGGAGGCTGTGTGTGTCGAAGTTAGAATATCTTATTTTCACGGTAATACATGAAGTAAGCCTGTGTTTACATCTCAATTCATAAGCCAGTTCCTCTGTCATACCGGAAAGAATATTTTTTGTTCTTATCGAATCAGTACTGTCTTTTTCAAAAGTTCTTTCCGTGCTTAATGATTTTTTTTCGGAATACTGTATTACAGGTGATGTGTCAATTCCATTGGCCCTTTTCCACATTTCCATTCCATTTTTTCCAAGTACTTTCTCAATCATTTCCGGAGGAACCATGCTAAGTGTACCTATGGTGAAAACTCCCATAGATCTTAGCAGGTTGCTGGTTTGTGGGCCTATCATTGGCATTTTTCTTATTGGAAGAGGTGAGAGGAATGGTTTTATAAACGGAGCTTCCACTTGTTTTTCTCCATTAGGCTTGGCTTCTCCTGCAGCAATCTTCGATACGGTTTTGTTTGCCGAAAGCCCGCATGACACAGGTAATCCCGTTTCCCGTATGATCTTTTGTCTTAACTCATGTGCCCACTTCTGACAGCCAAAAAATCTGTCCATACCTGTGATGTCAATATAATGTTCATCTATTGATGATTTTTCATATACGGGAGCACTATCTGCAATGATTTCTGTTACAAGGTGTGAATATTTTGAATATAACTCCATATCACCCCGTATTACTATAGCATCTTTACACAGATGATATGCCAGTTTCATTGGCATAGCCGAATGTACTCCGTATGCCCTTGCTTCATAACTGCAGCCCGCAACTACCCCGCGATCAGATACTCCTCCAATAATTACCGGTTTACCGTTTAAGCCACTGTTTTGTAAACGCTCAACCGATACAAAAAATGTATCCATATCCATATGAACTATATGCCTGTCCATTATTCCGTATTTATTGTCCGCACTCTTTCATTTCATCAGAAAATATTTGCGTTATTTTGTTGTTAATCACGTCGTTCTGATGGAACCTCCAAATATTTTCATTTTCTTGTTGTGAACGATAGTACATGGGGGTTTCATCAGAAAATATTTTAGTTATATTGTTGTAAATCACGTCGTTCTGATGG
Source organism: uncultured Bacteroidaceae bacterium (assembly GCA_964563105.1). Taxonomy (GTDB): domain Bacteria; phylum Bacteroidota; class Bacteroidia; order Bacteroidales; genus CAYVTV01. The sequence goes on along the minus strand of CAZLXM010000012.1, from coordinate 5,177 downwards.
AACCTCCAAATATTTTCATTTTCTTGTTGTGAATGATAGTACATGGGGGTTTCACCTGATTTCATCATTCTAACCCTGTCATTATTTAATTAATATGTCCTGTCTCTTGACTTATATTATTTTTTAGCATATCTTTGATTAAAAATCAATCAAAATTCAGATTATAATTTAATCATTATTTGTAAAACAACAAAAACATTAATTATTTTTAACAAAAAATAATATAGCTATGTATTTCAGTTCAAACATTAAATTTTTAAGGAAACGCAGAAAAAAAACACAGGATGATCTTGCTTCTGCCCTCCGGATGAAACGCTCAACCTTAAGTGGATACGAAAATAATATAGCTGAGCCTGGTATAAATTCCCTGCTAAGTTTTTCCCGTTATTTTGGGATTGCGGTTGATACCCTGATAGCTGTTGACCTGCAAAAGCTTTCAGGCAGTCAGGTTCGCCAGCTTGAGCAGGGGCAGGATGTATTTATTAGCGGACAAAAATTGAGAGTACTTGCTACTACAGTAGACAGGAACAATGAAGAAAATATTGAATTAGTTAACGAAAAAGCTAAAGCCGGATATACCAATGGATTTGCAGATCCTGAATTTATTGGTGAACTACCGGTATTTAGGCTTCCTTTTCTTTCTCCCAATAAAAAATATCGTACTTTCCAGATAAACGGTGACTCTATGCTGCCAATACCGGATAAATCATGGGTTACGGGAGAATTTGTTCAGGACTGGAGCAATATTTTATCAGGTGATGCCTATATTATACTTACTCTTAATGAAGGAATCGTATTTAAAATTGTTGAGAACCTGATAAAAGACCAGGGTAAATTAATGTTATATTCACTTAATGCGCTGTATGAGCCTTTTGACGTGAGTATTAAAGATATTAGAGAAATATGGAGGTTTGTACATTATATAAGTGCTGAAATACCCGAGCCGGTTATTCCGGGTACTGAAATTTATCGTACTGTTGCCAATTTGAAAAAAGATTTGGAAAGACTGAAAAGCAGATTGAAAAAATAAAATGATCTGAAGATAAAAAGCAATCTGATCCTGATAACAATATTATTATAATATACCAGCTTTTATATATTATTGTAATATGACTAATTTAAACTATAGTCGTTATCCAGCATCTTTTCCTGCTCTCTTATCTTTAAAAGGCATTGTACTTGTGAAAGTAGAAATTTCTCCTGCTGTTCGGGTGGTTTGGTTATTATATAATTGTATTTATCTTCCGATGATAAATTTAGTGCGCGTGCGATATCATGAATATAAATTCCTGAAATATTCGTGTTTTTGAGAAAATCAGGATCTGCATAGTTCATATAAAACATAAGTGTACTAATTAGTCCTTCATTTTTTACCTGATGATCATTACCAATCATTTTTACTTTTCCTCCGCTGTATAATTTGTCTTTCATCGGATTTTCCAGGCTTAACACCTTGAATATTCCGGTTCCTTCTACTGTTATAACCATCTCCCCCAGAGAGTTGGTGGCAACAATCTGTTTAAGTTTAGCTTCTGAGCCATATGATTGTACCTGCATATTTTTTACATAAGGGATCCCGAATGTAATGCCGCTTTTTTCACATTCTTTAATTAATTGTATGTATCTGGGTTCAAAAATTTTAAGAAGTGTATCTTCTCCCGGGAGCAAAGTAATATTTAGGGGAAAGTAGGGTATAATTTTATCCTCGGTAAACATTATAACTTGTCTCATTTAGGATTTAACTTTTTACAAATACTTCAACAATTCAATAAGTAAAAATGTTTAACTTGTGAAGAAATTATTCAGTTAAAAATGTGCTATTTCGTTGAAATTAATCTTCCGCGCATTGACCTGGAACGCAGATTTGGAGTAAAAATGCCTGAAGACCCTCGCTATACCCCTGGTTTTTTTCATTCTGCATTTGATCGTCCTTTTCTTCCCGTGATTACAAATAACAATCCCGGATTGATACAATTATTTCAATGGGGGCTTATTCCTTCATGGGTCAAAACTGAAGATGATGCAAAAAAAATACTGGGCGGAACCTATAATGCCAGGTCAGAAACAATTTGGGAAAAACCTTCTTTTCGTTTTTCGGCAAAAAACAGGAGATGCATGGTACCTGCCCACGGTTTTTTTGAATGGCATACCGCCGGTAAAAGAAAAATATTATTTTATATAAAAAGAAAAGATAATAAACCTTTCGCATTTGCAGGGTTATTTGATATATGGACAAATAGGGATAGTGGCGAAATTCAGAATACTTTTTCAATAATTACAACACGTGCAAATCAACTCCTTGAAAGTATTCATAATCTTAAAAAACGTATGCCCGCTATCCTTTCACCAGAGGTGGAAAAGGATTGGATCAACAACTCCTTCTCAGTGAAAGAACTTGCCGGACTCTTACAACCTTTACCGGATGATCAGCTTATTGCATGGCCGGTTGATAGTAATAAACTTAAAAAAGGAATTGATATCAGCGATCCTTCTATTATTCAGGCCTGGGGAACAGGCCCGGGCATTTCATTCTGAAAGTTCCCTGTTAAGTTTATTGTTTTTTTGTTCTTAAGAGGTAATAATACATATCCTGCCGGGAGTGATAGCATTATTTACCTGTTTTTATCTTATTAAAACATGCATGAATAAATAATAATATTATATGTTTAATTCATAAAAATCTTTGTATTTTTATGAATTAAACGTATAAACAGTCTTTTTATATTGAAAAACCTATATTTTTCAATCTTAAACACAGATAAAAACTAATATAATAATTAAAATTTTCACGAATGAAATCACTTATCTTTTGTCTTATGCTTATTATGACAACTATTGCATGTACACCTAAAGAAGAAAAGAATGCAGATTTTCAATGGCCAGAAAAAATCCAGGTTATACTTGATAATACAAAACCACTTGAGTATGATCGCGGCGGACGTCTTCCCCTTTATTTGTGGCCTGCAATAGATCCGGGAGTTCTTGATGAAGAATCTGCCGAAGCTCTTGTTAAGGAGCTTGACTCCAGGGGTATTGGTATTGTATCTTCATGGAAAGTAAATGGAAGAGATAGTGTGCTCGAACAGAGTCTTATAATAGCCAGGGCACAGAAAAAACTTGGAAAAAGAATAAATATTGATGCGACTAATCTTTTATATGGATTTTATGATGGTAAAGATCAGACTGCACATATTGATAAAAACGGGAAAGCTTTTTTTGATGAAAGTTTTGGAAGGCATAAAATGGGTTGTCCTTTTACCCTCGATGACAGGAAATATGAGATTCGTGACAGGGTAAATTTTTACCTCAAAAAATATAAGGAAGAAGACCTTACAATTGATTTTATTTATGCCGACTGGGAGGTGGACGGGCCTATTGAAGTTAATAATGCGTATGAAGCTTCAAAAAACTGTAGCAGATGCCAACAATATTTGGGACAAAACTTCAGCTTTGAGAATTTTCGTAAAACCATGCGTGAAATGAGGTCATACCTTCAATATTTTGCTTATGCAGAACCGGTCCTTTCCTGTTTTCCCAATGCACTCGTTGGGAATTATGCTGTTTATCCTAACGATGGATTCCGTTACTGGTATGATTATTTTGAAAACATTTCAGAAAAATATCCATCCAAGAAAGATCAGAAAGCGATTTATCGTGAGTGGTATAATGACTTTCCGCTAACAGGTTACACCTTTGCCATGCCTGTAGTTTATCCGTGGTGGGAAATTTATACCTGGTATAACTTTGAAAATACTGATTACCGCTGGTTTTATAATATGCTTTTAAATGCAGGTAATGCAGGTAAAAGTACTCCGCATAATATTCCTGTTATTAGTTTTGTTCATTGGCATACTATTTTTGTGGGTGTCCAGCCTGATCCTTCAATTATTCAGTTCAGTGAAAATGCATATCAGGAACTTCTGTGGCATATGTTATTCAGAGGGACAAATGCTTTCTTCATGTGGAGTGGCAAAAATGAATTTCCCAAAGAAACCAAATTATTACACGAGGTTTATGCTGCGGCACAACAATATGGTGAATTCCTCGATAAAGGATGGCCTATAACATTTGATCTGCCCAAAAAACCAGGTGCTGTTATATCCGGTCTTGCACTTGATGACCGTGTTTTGATACGACGTACAGATTTCAGTGACGATCATTCACCCGTGGAGGTCATGGTCGGTACAAAATCTGTTACAGTTGAATATTCACCGGGAACATGTAAGATTATTAACCTGAAATAATATTTCTGTCTGTTTTTTACAATTGATTTTGATATTGGAATAAGCACTTTAGCCGGCGATCCTATATCAAATCCCTTAGTTTTATTTTCATTTTTTTCTCTTTATTACATTTATCTGCTTTGCTGCAAATATTGTGTAAGCTATTGCAAAAAGAGTGAAATTCTTTCCTTTAGATGTTAATTATATTTGCAGGGATATCCCATTCTGTTTTAAAGTAATTAATTTTTCGTTTATGAATAAAGTGAAAAATGTTTTTGTTACACTTTTATGTGTATTACTCCTATTAAATGTTTCCTGTACTCTTAGTAGTAATAAGCCGGATAAGACCGTAGATGAAAAAATACCCTTTGATCTTCCTGATTTTACGGAGCCTGTTTTTAAGGATCAGACTTTTAATATTTTAAATTATGGTGCCAAACAGGGAGATTCCCTTTTTCTGAATACTGAAGCGATTCGTTCTGCAATTAAGGCTTGTCATGAGTCGGGAGGGGGAAAGGTATTGATCCCTGAAGGAAAATGGATGAGCGGCCCTGTTCATTTGCTGAGTAACGTCAACCTTCATCTTGAAGAGGGGGCCGAACTGATATTCAGTCAAAATTTTGACGATTATTTGCCAGTGATCCTTATTCAACGTGGAGGTTTTTTCTGTTATAATTACTCCCCTCCTGTTTATGCAAGAAATTGTGAAAATATTGCTATCACCGGTACCGGAGTACTTAACGGACAGGGCCAGGTCTGGTGGCCATGGAAAAAACGTCAGCCAGGAATGGTCAGACTTTTTCAAATGGGGAAAAGTGGTGTCCCTGTTGAAGATCGGGTTTTTGGTACTTTCGTCTCTACAACGCCATTGACCTCCGTGCGAACTTCGCATATATGTATTGTATTTGTTTTGAAATTTACATGTTCCCAGCGTAGCCCCGCAATTTCCTCACG
>CAZLXM010000011.1:49823-58327 GCA_964563105.1 uncultured Bacteroidaceae bacterium | reverse complement strand
TTGTACCCGGAGCCGGGGTCGAACCGGCACAGTATTGCTACCACTGGTGTTTGAGACCAGCGCGTCTACCTATTCCGCCATCCGGGCATGTCATCAAAATGCGAAGATAATATATTTAAAAAATAAAAAATAATTTACTTAGAACTTTGTCAGAGAAATATTAATATCTCTGTACAAAACACTATATTTGCATCTCAGGCCCTCATTATCATTATTTGCTTCAGATTTTTGAAAATTATGTACACTAATGAAAAACAATTGGAATTAGATAAACGTTATTTACAAATGGCTGAAATTTGGGCTAAAAATTCCTATTGTAAAAGAAGACAGGTGGGTGCAATTTTAGTGAAAGAAAAAATGATCATTTCTGATGGTTATAATGGTACACCCGAAGGTTTTGAAAATATTTGTGAGGATGAAAATAACAGGACAAAGCCCTATGTTCTCCATGCAGAAGCTAATGCTATTACAAAAGTTGCTAAATCAAATAACTCGAGTGAAGGTTCCACATTGTACGTTACGTCCTCACCATGTATGGAATGTGCGAAGTTAATTATACAAGCCGGGATTAAACGTGTGGTTTATTCTGATAATTATACAACTAATGATGGCATTGACCTGTTAAAGAGGGCAGGTATTGATGTAGATAATATTGTTTTGGAATAAAGCAGCGCATTAATTGGATGTATTCGCTAATTCAGGGAAACAGATATATGAACAAATTGATTTGAGCCTGACAGGAAAATATTGGGACTTGCAGTTTTTAGTCAAAACAAATTATATGACTATTAAATAAATATTGTAAAGATGAAGTTGAAAAATACCTATATGCCATTTATTATTTCAATAATATTAATAATTGGAATACTCATCGGTTATTGGTTTGGTTCAACTTTTAATCATGGGGATCAGATTATTCCATCCTTACGTAAAAGTCAGGAGCCTATAGGAATGATAAAAGGGAAAACAAGTTTTTCACTTTTACCGCGTGCAAATAAAATTTCCTCTCTATTGGGATATATTGAAAAGGAATATGTTGATACTGTTAATATAGAATTACTTACCGAAAAAACTATCCCTTATTTACTTGAAAACCTTGATCCACATTCAATATATATATCAGCAAAAGATTTAAGAAAATATAATGAGCCAATAGTTGGAAATTTCAGTGGCATTGGGATACAGTTCAATATGAACGATGACACAGTTGCGGTTATAAATACCATTCCGAACGGGCCTTCAGAAATAGTCGGAATACTTCCAGGTGACAGAATTATAAAGGTTAATGAAGAGTTAGTATCAGGGATTAATATGGAAACCGATTCAGTTGTCAGCAAATTACGCGGTCCTAAAGGTACACTGGTAAGAGTAAGTATTCTGAGGAAAGGTGAGGATAAATTAATTGATTTTGAGATAAAAAGGGATGATATTCCCCTTTATAGCGTGGATGTTGCCTATATGATAAATGAGGAAACCGGTTATATAAAGATCAGCAGCTTTTCACAAACTACCTTTAATGAATTCGTACAAAGTGTGGAAGATTTACATGCTAAAGGCATGAATAAAATGATCCTTGATCTCAGGTCTAATGGCGGGGGTATTATGGATGCCGCAACTAAAATTGCAGATCAGTTTCTTGATTCAAATAAGCTTATTGTTTATACTCAGGGAAGATCAAGGGCAAGATATGATGTATATTCCTCCCCAAATGGTATTTGTCAGAATGACAGCGTGATAATACTTATTGATGAATTCTCTGCTTCAGCCAGTGAAATATTAGCAGGTGCAATCCAGGATAATGACCGCGGTACTATTATGGGCAGAAGGTCTTTCGGAAAAGGGCTTGTCCAGGAACAGGTTCAGTTTAGTGATGGCTCTGCACTTCGTTTGACAATTGCCAGATATTATACACCTACCGGAAGAAGTATCCAGAAACCATACCTGAATGGCGGAAGGGAACAATATTATGAAGATATTAATGAAAGATTTATTCACGGGGAGTTTGAGAACGTTGATAGTATAAAACTTATTGATTCCTTAAAATTTGTCACTCCCAAAGGAAAAATTGTATACGGGGGAGGGGGGATCATGCCTGATGTATTTATTCCGCTCGATACAACGGGTATTAGTAATTATTATACCACTGTCCGAAATCTCGGGCTTATTTACAGGTTTGCTTTTGAGTTTACCGATAATAACAGAAACAAACTAAAAGATCTTAAATCTCCGGAAGAAATTTCAGCCTATCTTGATAAAACTAATTTTTATCAGAGTTTTATTCAATATGCTGATAAGAATGAAGTTAAACCGGATTATAAAGATCTTCGCATTTCTGAAAATCTTATAAAGACCCAGCTAAAAGCTTATATTGCCCGAAACTTGATTGATAATGAAGGATTTTATCCAATTATTCAGGAAATTGATAATACACTGTTTCAGGCAATTAGGTTGTTTCAAAACTGAGAATAAAATTTTTCAATGCTTTAGCGGCATTTTCAGGCTCTTCAATAAATCCCATGTGACCACTATTCAATAATTCGCCTCTCTTAATTTTGGAAGATAAAGCCAACATCTTTTTAACCAGCTCTTCCGGCATTAGAATGTCATGGGCGCCTGTAATTAACAATAGTGGTAAATCATTTTTAGTAAGGAGATGGCTTCTGTCGGACCTTATTTTCATCCCCTTAAGTATCGCAATAACCCCATTATCGGGTGTAGCCCTGGCTATTTTTTTTACCCGTTTAATTTCGTCCGGAAAATTCTCCTTAAATTCCTCTGCAAATAACCTGGGAATATTTGTATTTATGATCAAATCTTTTTTATTCGATTGTATTAGTTCTATTTCTTTATCCCTGTTCTGCTTTCTGTCATCCGGATCCGCAAAACAATGAGAATGAATTAAGATGTATGATTTCAGCCGTTCCGGAAATAATTCCCTGAATGCCAGTGTAGCGTATCCTCCCATGGAATGTCCGGCAAGATGAATTTTATCAAGTTTTAAGTGTTCAACCATATTTTTGACAGCTTCTGCCAGTTCTTCCATAGTATGAATTTCATCAAAAACGCCTGAAGATCCATGCCCGGGCAAATCGGGGATAATAAGGAATAAGTCATCCGTTAATCTTCCGGTAAAATCTTCCCAAACCTCCATTGATTCAAGATAACCATGCAATAAAACAAGGGCAGGATTTTCCGGATTACCGTATGTTTTATAAAACATATCAGCATTCTTATACTTTATTTTGTACATTTTAAAAAAACTATTAGAAATCGAAATTTAGGATTTAACTCTTTTTTAACAACAAATTAAATAATACTCTTATTTCATTATACTTTTTGATAGCCCGAAATATCATTCAAATATGAGTTTTAGAGTATTTCCTGTAATATAAGAATCTTATTCTTATTTGAAATGTTTATAAATTAATCTGTATATTTAGAAACATAAATATATAATTATTATTTTTCCAACGAATTATTTCTACGATTTTAGTTCCCTAATTTATTTGTAATATATGGCAAAATTATTGTCTTCCTCAATCGGGAAAAAATTAATAATGGCAATAGCCGGTTTGTTCCTTATATCCTTTTTACTTGTTCATCTGGGGATTAATCTTTTACTGATCTTTTTTGAGGATACCAAAAATTTTAATGTTGCAGCTCATTTTATGGGCACAAATCTTATTATAAGGGTGATGGAAATTGTTCTTTTTGGAGGTTTCCTTATACACATTATTTACGGGATTTATCTTCAGATCTTAAACTGGATTGCGAGGCCTGAAGGCTACAGGAAATCAAATCACGAGCAACTCTCTTTTTTCTCCAAATATATGATCCATACCGCGGCAATCATTTTTATATTCTTGATAATTCATCTTTTTGATTTTTATTTTAAGTCGAGAATAATTGGTGATATTGAAGAAGTTATTTATGACGGGAAAGTGTATCATGACCTTGGTGCCCTGGTATTAGCCAAATTTAAAATTGGCTGGGTAATAATTGTTTATATTATTGCTTTTCTTTTTTTAGGATTTCATCTTCTGCATGGATTTCAATCGGCATTTCAATCTTTGGGATTGAATCATAAAAAATATACTCCTGTAATTAAACTGTTTGGTATCGTTTATACAGTAATGATTGTTACAGGTTTTACTGTTATACCTTTGGTTATATATTTTATGAGGTAATAATTTAAATTATCTGTTTATATGTTAAACATAAATTCGAAGGTACCACCCGGACCATTGGAAAATAAATGGGAAAATTATAAGGCTTACCAGAATCTTGTTAGTCCTGCCAACAAAAGAAAAATGAATATTATTGTTGTTGGTACTGGTTTGGCGGGAGCCTCAGCTGCTGCCACACTTGGAGAATCAGGATTTAATGTGAAAGTATTTTGTTATCAGGATAGCCCCAGAAGAGCTCATAGTATTTCAGCACAGGGTGGAATAAATGCTGCCAAAAATTATCAAAATGATGGTGACAGTGTATATCGTTTATTTTATGATACTATAAAAGGCGGAGATTATCGTGCGAGGGAGGCCAATGTTTATAGATTAGCGGAAGTCAGCGGTCATATTATCGATCATTGCACTGCTCAGGGAATTCCTTTTGCACGTGATTATGGAGGCTATCTGGCAAACCGTTCATTTGGGGGTGTACAGGTTTCAAGGACTTTTTATGCAAAAGGGCAAACTGGCCAACAATTATTATTGGGCGCTTATGGAGCTTTAATGCGCCAGATAAAAGCAGGCCGTGTAAAACTTTATCCCAGGACTGAAATGCATGATCTGGTTGTTGTTAACGGTAAAGCTAAAGGAATAATTACAAGGGATATTGTTAGCGGAAAAATAGAGAGACATTTTGCCGATGCAGTTGTATTAGCCAGCGGTGGGTACGGTAATGTATATTATCTTTCAACTTTGGCTATGGGGTCAAATGTTAGTGCTGCATGGCAAAGTTATAAAAGAGGGGCCTTTTTTGGGAATCCTTGTTTTGTTCAGATTCATCCTACCTGCATTCCGGTTATGGGTGATTATCAGTCAAAACTTACTTTAATGAGCGAGAGCCTTCGTAATGACGGCCGGATCTGGGTCCCCAAAAGTAAAGAAGATTCCCGTAAAATAAGGGAAGGTTTATTGAAAGCGGAAGATTTAAAAGAGGAAGACAGGGATTATTATCTTGAGAGAAGATATCCTGCTTTTGGTAATCTGGTTCCCCGTGATGTTGCATCAAGGGCAGCAAAAGAACGTTGCGACGAAGGCTTTGGAGTTGGAAGTGAAGGGTTGGCTGTTTATTTGGATTTTAAAGATGCTATTGCCCGAATGGGATTAAAAACAATTGAGGAAAAATATGGCAATCTTTTTCAGATGTATGAAAAAATTATTGCAGAAGATCCATATAAAACCCCAATGATGATATATCCTGCCATCCATTATTCTATGGGAGGATTATGGGTTGATTATGAATTAATGACCACAATTCCGGGATTATTTGCCATTGGTGAAGCCAATTTTTCAGATCATGGTGCCAACAGGCTCGGCGCTTCAGCTATGATGCAGGGGCTGGCTGATGGTTATTTTATACTGCCTTATACAATACAGAATTATCTTTCATCAGAAATAAAAACAAAGGGGATACATACAGGACTATCTGAATTCGATCAGGCAGAAAATAATGTTATAGATAAGCATACGAAATTATTAAATGTTAAAGGACATTTAACAGTTGATTCATTTCATAAACGGCTCGGTAAAATAATGTGGGACCATCTTGGTATGACAAGAAATGAATCTGGCATTATTGAAGGGATTGAAATGATAAAAGAGTTAAAGGAAGAATTCTGGAAAAATGTTAAAGTACCGGGGAAACTGGATGAAATGAATGATGAACTGGTTAAAGCGTCCAGGGTTGCGGATTTTTTTGAACTTGCCGGGTTAATAGCAAGGGATGCTTTAAATCGCAATGAATCATGCGGAGTACATTTCAGGGAAGAATTTCAGACTCCGGATCATGAAGCTAAAAGGGACGATGAAAATTATTCCTATGTATCCTGCTGGGAATATAAAGGTTCACAGCAAGATCCGGTACTTCATAAAGAAGCTTTGAATTTTGAATTCATTGAAGTTAAACAAAGAGATTATAAAGAATAATAATATCTAACTGATAAAATGGATTTTAAACTTAAAATTTGGAGGCAGAAGAATTCAAATGCCAGGGGCAAATTTGTAACTTACCCGATAAAAGACATTTCGCCTGACTGTTCATTTCTTGAAATGTTGGATATACTGAATGATCAATTGATTTTAAGGGATGAAGATCCGGTTGCATTCGATCATGATTGCAGAGAAGGTATTTGTGGTTGTTGCAGCTTATATATTAATGGCAGGCCTCACGGTCCCGATTCACTAATAACTGTATGTCAGTTATATATGAGAAAGTTTAAAGATGGGGATACATTGGTAATCGAACCCTGGAGGGCAAGGCCTTTTCCGGTTATAAAAGATCTAATTGTTGACAGAAGTGCTTTTGATAAGATAATTATGGAAGGGGGGTATATTTCTGTTAATACCGGAAGTGCACCCGATGCCAACTCAATTCCCGTATCCAGGGAAAATGCCGATAAATCAATGGAGGCTGCAGAATGCATTGGTTGTGGAGCTTGTGTTGCTGCTTGTAAAAATGCATCTGCAATGCTTTTTGTTGCTGCAAAAATTTCCCAGTTAACCCTTCTTCCCCAGGGCAAAATAGAAGCAAAAGAAAGAGCTTCAAGCATGGTTGCTGAAATGGACAGGCTTGGCTTTGGAAACTGCAGTAATACCGGGGCCTGTGAGGCCGAATGCCCTAAAGGGGTCAAAATTTCAAATATTGCAAGGATGAACAGGGAATATTACAAAGCAATGACTTTATAATATTTCAAATAACTTTTCAGCTTATTTCATTCCAATTTACATCTTTCGGCAAACGGTTGGAAGTGCTTGCTTTTGCAGCGACTTTTCCTGCTGCTTCTCCCATTGCAACAGCATTACCGGTTACCCTGTAACTCGAATGTGCAATGAAGTCACCGCTAATACAGCGCCCGGCCATCATCAATCCATCTACATCCTTAGCAATCAATGATCTTAGGGGTATGTCATAAGGTTTGCTTTTTATTCCTCTATTATAATAAGCCGGACCCTGAGATTCATCTTGCATACTTACAGCATGGACATCCACTCCAAAGGTTGCAGTACAAACAGCATCAGGATGTTTTATTCCATTTATCAGATCATCTTTTGTTACAGTATATAAACCATGAATTCTTCTTCCCTCACGAACTCCGATTTGTTCACCTGTGGCAACTATTCGGAGGTCAGCCCATGGTTTTCCAAGGGATTTAAGTCCGTTGACTATATTATGTAATTCTTTTCTGGCATTTAAGGTTGCTTTTGTTAATTCACGGGCGTTATGACCTGATAAACCATATTCATGATTGGTCATTATCATAAAAAGATCATTGTCAATAGGGAAAATACTGGGTTTCATATAAGAAGGGACGATTTCAACTCTTGACATTTCCTGAAGCAATCTTTTTTTGGATTCTGAACCGTGATCACCTGCCCATCTGACAAAAGAACTTAATTCATTGAATTTAATACCAGTCACTATCATTAACAGAGACATAGGCTGAAAGCTTCCATCCTGTTCGCTGCCAAAATCAAATCCACAACCGCTCAAAGCTGCTAAATCTCCATCACCTGATGTGTCAATAAAAACTTTTCCTTCCCAGGCTTCACGAAACGACTTTGATTCGGTAATTATGTGGGTTAATTTGTTTGTTTTATCTTTTATTGCATTGACAACTCTTGTATGTAACAGGATATCAACGTTAGCTTCCTGGCACATTTCCTCGAGTAACAATTTCATTTTTTCCACATCAAAAGCCAGATTTTTTCCTGTTTCAACTGGAGAAACTGCCCCCGTCTTTATTAATCTGTTTTCAATTTCTCTCATTAATCCTGACTTGTTTACATGATCAAGTATCCAGGCCAGCAAGCCGGTTGTCCAGACACCTCCAAGGCTGCCTCTTAATTCTATCAGCAGAGTTTTTGCCCCGCTTCTTCCGGCTTCAATAGCTGCAGCAATCCCGGCAGGGCCGCCTCCTGCAACAATTACATCATATTTGCCTGCAAGGGGCAGGTTTCTTGCTTCTTCAAATACAGTTCCGGCTTGTGTTTTTATCCTTTCCCGGGAACAATTTGTAAATGTGCTTCCTCCAAGTATAAAAGAGCTTAATATTCCGGTTTCGATAAATTTTCTTCGTTTCATGGTTTAAAGTATTTCACGGTTTTAGATATTTTTATGAGAAGCTGATTTGTTTTTGCTAAGGTAAAATCTTAAAACGCTTAATCGGATTGTTATTGTATCTTTTTTATATTATGAAAATAAAAAATTTTATAATGTAAATTTTAATTGATCCGTAAGTTATTACATTTCTTCTATTGATATAAATAGTTTTAATGTTT
>CAZLXM010000011.1:46039-49813 GCA_964563105.1 uncultured Bacteroidaceae bacterium | reverse complement strand
AGAAAGTTGTTATACCATCATAAGATAAAAAAACCAATTAAAAAAAGAATAAAAGTAGCCCTGGGGATGGGTGGTATTTTCATGATAATAAGACTTGCTTTTTTGTTTGGAAAGAGTGGCAGGAATTGCGAAAAAAATTTGTATTTTTTCAAAAAAAACAAAGTCATGAAACGTCGACAATTTTTAAATTATGCCGGAACTGCAGCAGCTTTTACTATTGTTCCACGGCATGTACTGGGAGGTAAAAATTATGTAGCCCCCAGCGATAAAATAAATCTTGCCCTTATTGGTTCGGGTACTCAACAATTGGGAGAATTGATCAGTCTTATTGAGGATCCCAGAATTCAGGTTATATCTGTTTGCGATCCTAATAAATATCCGATTGGATATTACCAATGGGGCCCGCAAAATGGTCTTAAAAACAGAATCCGTAAATTAATTGATGAGCCTTCGTGGGGAGGAAATATTAATGTAACAGCCGGCAGGGATTGTGGGCAGGATTTTATAAACAAATATTATGCGAAGAACAGAAACCAAAGTAAATATTCAGATTGTAGCTCTTATTCTGATTTCAGGGAGATGCTAGAAAATGAAAAAAATATTGATGCTGTAAAAATAATTGTACCCGATCATATTTACCCTGTTCTGGTGATCGCTGCGCTGAAGAAAAGTAAACATGTATTAATGCATAAGCCGATTGGTAACCGTGTGTATGAGTCACGGGCAGCAATAAATGCTGCCGGAGAAAGACCTGAGCTTATCACCCACATGCTGGCCTGGAGTGATAACGGTTGGTATAAAATTGTCAAAAAATGGATAGATGATGGTGTTATAGGCACTCTCCGGGAAATTCATAACTGGTCATCAAGACCGGTGTGGCAGCAATGGCAGGCTTATTTTACAGACCGGCCGGAAATACCCAAAGGTTTTGACTGGGATTTATGGCTTGGTCCATGGCCTGACAGGCCATACCATCGAAATTACACCCATTCACTTTATCGCGGATGGTACGATTTTGGGGCAGGTAGTATTGCAGACATGGGCATTTACAGTCTTTGGCCACTTTTTACAACATTCGGTATCAATACCCCGCCCTATAGTATTGAATCGATGGCTACAATTACCAGAACAATCGGTGAAAACGATTCGATGAAGATGGTGCCAAATAATGTTGCCTTCCCACTGTCTTCAGTTATAAGGTGGAAATTTTCTGATACGCCGGAAAGAGGAGCATTAGACCTTTTCTGGTATGACGGAGGCATTAAGCCTCATAATCCCCCTGAGCTGGAAGTGGATAATAAAGTTCTCGAAAGTGAAGGAATGATGTTTGTGGGTGACCAGGGTAAGATACTGGCAGGTTTCAGGTGTGAGAATCCTGTTATTATCCCTGAATCCAAAATGCTCGCAGTAACGGATACAAAAACTTATCCTCAAATTCAAAGAACTGATACAACTAATGTCTGGATTGAAGCAATATTAAAACAGAAACAGTCTCCTGGCAGTATTCTGAATGCACGTGCTGTAATTGAAACTGCCCACCTGGCTGCAGTTGCATTACGCTCAGGAAGTAAGGTCATCTACGATCACAATGCTATGAAGGTAACGAATAACTCTGATGCCAATAAATACCTGTATCGTTCTGAATATCGTAGTGGATGGGAGATTTGACAATATATGAGATAAAGCGGAAAATATATTCTGGCTGATCAGGGCATTAAAACTTCTGTTGTTAACAAATTCATCTTCCTGTAAAAATTTTACCTTACAACAATTTTGTTGTTTCATTTTTATATTTATCTAACCCGCATCAATTCCTCTATTTCGACAACACTTTTAGGAATGGGTTTCCCAAGAATACGACTGCCTGAATCTGTTACCAGAATATTATCTTCAACACGAATCCCTCCAAAGTCCATATAGGATTCAAGTTTAGAAAAGTTTATAAAATTCATATTCTTTTTTTCCTTTTTCCATAATTCAATGAGTGCAGGAATAAAATAAATTCCGGGTTCGATTGTAAATACAAAACCGGGTTTAAGTGTTTTAGCAAATCTGAGAGATGATAATCCAAATTGTTCGCTTCTTTGGGATGTATCATCATAACCCACATTTTTTTCACCCAGATTTTCCATATCATGAACATCAAGTCCAAGCATATGTCCCAGTCCATGTGGGAAAAACAGGGCATGTGCCCCTGCCATGATTGCTTCTTCAGTATCACCTTTCATTAACCCGAGTTCTTTTAATCCTTCAGTAATTATTTCTGTGGCCTGTAAATGCAGGTCATGATTACGTATACCCGGTTTCACTGCCTCAATAGTATTGATATTAGCTTTTAGCACTATTTCATATATTTCTTTTTGTTTTTGGGAAAATTTTCCTCCAACAGGAACAGTACGGGTAATATCACTGGCATAATGTAAAGAGCTTTCGCAACCGGCATCTGTTACAAGCAACCTGCCTTCTTTTAAAAGGTTTCCGTGGTAATTATTATGAAGTATCTCCCCATTCATGCTTAATATTACAGGAAAGGACACAGGTCCCCCATTTGCCAGGGCGATTCCTTCAATTATCCCCGCAATTTCTCTTTCCCAGGTACCAGGATGGGCCATTTTCATTACTGTTGTGTGCATTTTATAAGCAGTATCCACAGCCTGCTCTATCTGACAGATTTCATGTTCATCTTTTATTTCACGCATGGATACCACAGCTTTTATAAAAGAATCGGATATAAAATTATCTGTCTCATTAATGCTGATATTTAATAAATTGGAGAGGAAAATCAGATGTTCATCCCGATAAGGGGGTAAAATATGGACCCTTCGTCCAGATTTAATCCAGCCTTGTATATCCTCTTTAAGCTTTCGGGATGGAAAAGTTTCTGTAACTCCGGCTTTTGCAGCTCTCTCAGAAACAGAAGCCTGATTTCCCATCCAGATTATATCTTTGATAGTCAGATCATCCGCATAAATTATATCCCTTTCTTCATCAATATCGCAAACTGCACAAAAATCGGGAAAGTCAAGTCCAAAATAGTAAAGAAAGGAACTGTCCTGACGAAAATGATAGGTATTTGCCCTATAATTCATAGGGCTTTCATTATTACCCGGAAAAAGAAGAATACCATCGCTAATTTTTTTTCTTAATTCCTCGCGTCGTTTTGTATATATATATTTCTCAAACATGATGACTGAAAATAATTAATAATTGTATTTAAGTGAAATTATCCGGATTAATTTGAAATTATAAGTACTAAACTACTAAAGTACAAAAAAACTGACTTATCAGCAGAAAGTTTCATCTTTATGTTTTAAGTTCGTTGTTTTTGAGTTATTAACAATTCACTTTTGTTTAACAAAATATAATTTGTTGGTAAATACTACTTTTTGATAAAATCAATAATTATTGTTATGAATTTACGTTATTAATAAACGAATAGCTTCAATTTTCCCTTAAATGAATTACGAATACTATTGTTTAATATATATTATTTAATATATTCGTAATATTATGAAAAGTTTTTTAACAAGTAATCAACATGCCATATCGCCGTTTGCCAAATACCGATAGTGCGAGGATTAAAGCACTATATCATGCCCGGGAAAAAGGGCAGGACCTTCCACCTTTTAAATTAGCCTTCTCTCAGGGAACTTTTCGAAAAATCATTTCTTTGTTACCATCATATGAACATTCTATATCTGAATATAAAAATTCATATAATAATCAACTTGAGAAAAATAAAAATTATTTAAAATACCAGAGAAAAGCAAAAAT
>CAZLXM010000011.1:40964-46029 GCA_964563105.1 uncultured Bacteroidaceae bacterium | reverse complement strand
TTCAAAGGGGGGACCTTCCGGCTTCAACATTATCTTATTTTGGACTTAGCACTGAAAAAAGGAAATTACCTTTATTAAATACTGATGAAGAAATTATTAAATGGGGTAAAAAAATAATAGATGGAGAATATAAAAGGAAAATGGAAGGTAAATCATTCATTACCAATCCGACAATAGCACTTGTTAAAGTTCATTATGACAGATTTTATGAGGTTTATGGATATAGAAACAGCCTTAAGAACAGAGCACTAAGGGCACAGGAAGAATTGAAAAGTATGAGGCTCCAGGTTGATAAATTAATAAAAGAGATATGGAATGAGGTAGAAAACACCTACAAAGATCTTCCTGATACCCTTAAAAGAGAAAAGTCTTCTGAATTTGGAGTTGTTTATGTTTATAGAAAAAATGAGATTAATCCTGGTTCACCAGTCAAACATGCCCGGTTTGAAAGTGCCTGAGCCCTGATTTTCTATTGTTGATATAAATACCATATATTATTGAAACAGTCAATATAAAACTCAGAATTCCATAAATTAACCCATGACCCGGGGACCCCAGCATTTCAAGTTCATTACTGATTTTTCCTCTATAATGAAAATGGAAATAGATAACAGCCATTGCATTATTAATAAAATGAGCAATAATTGCCGGCCATAAAGAATTATTCCATATAACAAAATAACCAAAAATAATACCTAAAATAAACCTTGGAAGAAATGAAAGAAACTGTAGATGTAAGGCACTAAAAATAAAGGCAGTAAAAATAATCCCAAGATGAATATGCCTGAATAATGTAATAAAAAGCCTTTGAAGTACCCCCCTGAATATCAATTCTTCACCTATTGCAGGTATTAATGCTATTATCAGCAGGTTTACCACTAAAGACCATTTTCCATCCGGACTAAGAAAACCTTCCATAATCGTTTTCATATCAGATTCTTTATTTTCAAGATATCTTTGCACATTATCCAAATAAGAAGGTAATTGCAGATTTTCATTTATTTCTGTCAATAAATTTGAAAAGGGTTGAATAATTATTATCAGAATAAAAATTAAAAATATATTCCTAATATTTGGCCCATTTTTAAGATATAGGAATTCTACAGGGTTTCTGTCCAGAAAAAAAGCGATAATAAATGCAGAAATTATGAATAAGCCGACGGATGTTACACCCTGCACATATTTTAAAAAACTCATCCCCGAAATATCATTAATATTATTCAGGATAGAAAAAGCTCCATTCATATCAAGTTTAAAAATGAGCATTCCGGTAAATAATGCGAGGACCTGAAAAATGAACCATGCTGCCAGAATTATCAATACGGCAAAAACCAGCTTAACCGGGGTATTCGCATCAGCGAGCAATGCTTTTCTCATCATTAGGGTTTTAAAAATTTTATAAATGTACTTATTTAATTATTATATCGGCTTTACGAAAAGCCAACAGTATTTAAACTTTACATAATGAATTCTGATTAATTGAAGAAAGGAATTAAAAAATTAAAGCCTTCTGAGATTTATTATTCTATTGAACTCTTCTTTGTATTGATCTCCAATTGGGATCCTTTTTTCCCCAATTATAATTCTTTGATTTTCTATTGATTCAATTTTTGATATTGAAACAATAAAGGATTTATGTACTCTGATGAATTTATCCCGGGGAAGTTTATTCTCAATATTCTTCATGGTACTTTTAGTAAATATTACTCTTTCATCACGGTGGATTTTAATATAATCCTTTAATCCTTCAATAAACAGTATCTCATCGAAATTTACTTTCAGGGTAGAATAATCTGATTTAACGAGGATATAATCATGATAATATATTGATTCATTTTCCTGCGGTGTTTTAATAGCATTTTTCAGGGAATACAACTCATGAGCTTTATTTACTGCTTTAAGGAAACGTTCATATGAGACAGGCTTAACAAGATAATCTATTGCACTTAATTCAAAACCTTCAAGGGCGAATTCAGAGTAAGCAGTTGTAAAAATAATCATAGGTTTGGATTCCAGACTTTTCAGGAAGTCAATACCGGAAATGTGCGGCATATTAATATCCAGAAATATTAGATCAACTTTTTTTTTATGTAATATTTCAAGTGCTTCAAATGCACTGGTACATTTAGCTTCCAAATTAATATAAGGTATCTTTTTTGCAAAATCTTCTATAACATCCAGGGCAAGGGGCTCATCATCTATTGCCAGGCAATTCATGTCTTAAGGATTAAAGTTAAATTTACATTAAAGGTATTGTCTTTTTCTTTAATAATAAAGTTATGATTGTCGGGGTATAAGATTTCAAGTCTTCGTTTAACATTTTTAATACCAATTCCTGAAGTTTCTGCTTTTTGAAGTTCTTTTAACCCCGGGATTAATGTATTACTACAAAAAAATGATAATTTACCATCATCAGCCGAAGCTTTAATACTGATAATTGAATCATTAACATTATCGGAACCGTGCTTAAAAGCATTTTCTACTAAAGGTAATAATAACAGAGGTTCAATCATATATTCAACTGTTGGCATTTTAATTTCAATTTTCAGCTTTGTTTTTTCTGTCAGTTTTAGCTTTTGAAGTTCTATATAACTTAACAAACTATTAAATTCCTGCTGAAGAGATACAACACTTTTTTCGGCATCATAAATCATATATCTCAGTATTTCAGAAAGTTTAAGTACTGCTTCAGTGGTTTTATTTGAACGTCTGTTCGCCAGGGCGTATATATTATTCAAAGAGTTAAATAAAAAATGTGGGTTTACCTGCTTTTTTAATGCATTTAATTCAGTTTCAATTTTTTCCTTTTCAGTTTGTAATCTAATTTTCTCATTTTCTTCGTATCTCTGTAGAATTCCAAACGCGAAGCTAAGGGTAAAAATCAACACAATACCCGAAAGAGAAAAAAGAATATTCCGTCTTTGATAATTTCGTGACCGGGGGTTAAATGGCCTGACATTGTCACGTAGCCGCCCGGGATTTTCAGGCCTTATTTCAATATTTTCTGATCTCTCAACTCTGCCTGTTCTTTGTGATCTTTCAAATTCGAGCCTGCTAAAGTATGTTCTGCGAACTTCATAAGTTGCAAAATTCCCTGCTCCAATCAAAATAAGGCTTGAAATAATATAAATAAGGATTTTCTTTCTGAAAAAAAACCCGGGTAACAGTATAAGAAGATTAAGATAAAAAATAATAAGATAAACTGACCATATAAGGATATGAAAAATTGGCCTGAAAGTTACCGGATAATTACTAATGACCAGGTAATTTAAAAAGAATAGCATTATCCAGATAATACTATGTATAAAAATGTTTTTTAATTTTTTCATTTTCTTTTGTCTATAATAATTCATGGGTAAATCACCCGGATAAAATTTAGAAAATTAATATTGCAGAATATATTAGTTAGTTATACTCAAAAACAAAATCATTATGAATTCGCAAAACAAAGTATTAAACATTAAAGCTATTTTAAAATAAAATAGACAAATAATGAGATTTTGGAGACGAAACTATTATTAAAAAAAGTTTTCTTCATAAAAAAATCTGATATAAATCAGTTTTCTTTTACACCAGATCTGATTGAGTAATGTTTGGAACAAATTTATAATTTTGCATTTCCTCTATAAATATTTTTTACTTAATATACATTTAGCGAAGCAATTTGATTTAGATGAAGATAGGGAATCTTGATATAGGCAAATATCCGCTTTTACTGGCACCAATGGAAGATGTTACAGATCCCTCATTTCGAATAATTTGCCGGAAATTTGGGGCCGCAATGGTTTATACCGAATTTATTTCCTCTGATGGCCTTATCAGAGATGGAAAATCGAGTTTAAAGAAGCTGGAAATAAGTGATGAAGAAAGGCCCACCGGGGTTCAGCTTTATGGCCATCTTATAGAATCAATGCTGGAAGGGGTTAAAATTGCAGAAAGAGTAAATCCTGAATTAATTGATATAAATTTTGGCTGCCCGGTCAGGAAGATTTCGAACAGAGGTGCCGGGGCCGGCATGTTGAGGAATGTCCCTTTAATGATTGAAATGACAAGTGCCATAGTTAAGGCTACAAATTTGCCTGTAACTGTAAAAACGAGGCTGGGTTGGGATGAAGAAAGTAAAAATATTTCAGAAATAGCCTTTATGCTTCAGGATGCGGGCATTGAGGCACTTACTATTCATGGCCGTACAAGAAATCAGTTATATAGGGGGAAGGCTGACTGGACACTTATTGGTGAGGTGAAAAATAACCCTTTAATAAAAATTCCCGTAATTGGGAATGGAGATGTTAATAGTCCTCTGGTTGCCCGGGAGATGTTTGAAAAATATAATGTGGATGGTATAATGATAGGAAGGGCTGCTGTCGGAAGGCCATGGATTTTTCGTGAAATTAAGACTTATCTTGAAACAGGAATTATTCCTGAAGAGCCATTACTTGAGGAAAAAGTTGATATTGCACTTGATCATTTCAGGAGATCTATAGACTGGAAAGGAGAACCACGTGGTATCTTTGAAATGAGAAGGCATTTTTCAAATTATTTTAAGGGTTTGCCAAATTTCAGGGAATTAAGGCTTAAATTGTTAACATCGGTTAATATTAATGAAATAATAGAAATTCTTGAAACTATCAGGGAAAGGTATAGAGGTCACAGATTTATTTCTCCTGGCGAATACGTTTAGGATGATCGAGCATATAATGTAAGCCTCTGCTTTCTTTTCTTGCCTGCGCACTTTTTATAACAAGATAACTGACATTAATAAGATTACGTAATTCACAGAGTTCTTTGGACAGCTTGGATTTTTTATAAAGGTCTTCAGTTTCCCTGAAAATAATTTCTAATCTGTCCATAGCCCGTTTAAGCCTTATCTCAGATCTGACAATACCCACATAATTACTCATTATAAGTTGTAATTCTCTAAGAGTTTGAACGATAAGTACCATTTCTTCGGGAAATGTAGTTCCTTCATCATTCCAAACAGGGATATTACTTTTTATATCATAATTTTTGAAAACAGAAAGTGCATGTTTTGGAACTTTTTTACCTAATGTAGATAACGCCAATT
>CAZLXM010000011.1:31736-40954 GCA_964563105.1 uncultured Bacteroidaceae bacterium | reverse complement strand
GTGCATGTTTTGATGCCCGGTCTGCATAAACAATAGCTTCAAGCAATGAGTTGGAAGCCAGTCGGTTTGCACCATGTAATCCGGTGGATGAAGTTTCGCCGGCTGCATAAAGTCTTTTTATCCAGCTTAGCCCGTTCATATCCACTTTTATTCCTCCGCATAAATAATGTGCGGCAGGTATTACCGGGATCATATCTTTTGTGATATCAATACCAATTGATTTGCATTTCACTATAATATGGGGAAAATGTGCTTTTAATTCGTCTTTATCAATATGGCGGCAATCAAGATAAACAAAATCATCTCCTCTTACTTTCATCTCATTGTCAATTGCCCTTGCAACTATATCGCGGGGTGCCAGGCTTCCTCTTTGATCATATTTATGCATGAATTCCACTCCATCCAATGTTTTCAGTATAGCACCAAAACCACGCATTGCTTCAGTGATAA
This sequence comes from uncultured Bacteroidaceae bacterium, assembly GCA_964563105.1. GTDB lineage: Bacteria > Bacteroidota > Bacteroidia > Bacteroidales > CAYVTV01. The sequence continues at coordinate 40,504 of CAZLXM010000011.1, read as the reverse complement.
GGAATGAAGGTTTCTCTGCCGGATTATATAAGGATGTCGGATGAAATTGTACAAATTCCATATTATCAATTATCCCTTTAGCCCTGTATACCACTGCTATTCCATCACCGGTTGCGATTATCGGGTTGGTGGTGGTATGATATAGTGTCCCGGCCCCTCCTGTCGCTAAAAGTGTTACCCTGGAAAGAATTTTAAAGATAACATGTGTTTTAAGGTCCATTACGTATGCACCATAACACTCAATGTCAGAATTATATCTTTTAACGAGAACCCCGAGATGATGCTGGGTGATTAAGTCTATCGCGTAATGATATTCATGGATATCAATATTTTTATGATTTTTTACAGCTTTTGTTAATGCTCTTTGAATTTCTTCACCTGTATGATCTTTAAAATGGAGTATTCTGTTTTCGGTATGCCCTCCTTCTCTTGCAAGGTCAAATTTACCCTTATTGGTTTTGTCAAAATTTGTTCCCCATTTTATTAATTCATTAATCTGGGCAGGACCTTCTGTTACTACCATTTTTACAACCTCCTCATCACATAGTCCGTCACCGGCTATAATTGTATCCTTTATATGTTTTTCGTAGTTATCAGGTTCATAAGTAACTGAAGCAATTCCACCCTGGGCATATCTTGTATTTGCTTCTTCAAGTTTATCTTTTGTAATTAAGCATACTGTTCCTTTATCTGCAACTTTTAGTGCAAAACTTAATCCGGCAAGGCCGGAACCAATTACAAGAAAATCATAAATTTTTTCCATCGTTATATATTGCATGAATTATGTGGAAACATGACATCAAAGGTAATAATAATAGTATATACGATGTTCTTAGCCCTTTGTTAAAAAACAATTGTATTAATATTTCAAAGAACGGGCTATATATTCTTTTTATGTTAACTCTAAAAAAAATATTATCTTTCCGTCTTCTTTTGAAAAATCATTTTATTCTGTGAGTTAATTTTCATTTAAAGCTATTATTTAATGAAAAAATACAATTTGTATAATCTTATAACAGGTTGGACGGTATTTGTCATATCTTCGATTGTCTATTTGCTTACTATTGAGCCGACAGCAAGTTTTTGGGATTGCGGAGAATTTATTACAACTGCATTTAAGATGGAAGTTGGACATCCGCCAGGGGCTCCCGTTTTTATGATCATGGGCCGCTTTTTTACTTTATTTTCCGGCAGCCCCGAAAATGCAGCTATAAGCATGAACGTAATGTCAGCTTTGGCATCTGCTTTTACTATTCTTTTTTTATTCTGGTCTGTTACACACCTCGCAAAAAAAATTATTATTGTTGATGAAGAATATTCTTTAGGAGCGATAATCACTATTATGGGTGCCGGATTAGTAGGGGCATTTGCTTATACATTTTCCGATACTTTCTGGTTTTCGGCAGTTGAAGCTGAAGTCTATGGAACTTCATCTTTATTTACAGCTGTAGTTTTTTGGGCAATTCTCAAATGGGAGAATGTAGCCGACGAACCACATTCCGGCAGATGGCTTATCCTGATTGCCTATCTTATGGGGTTATCCATAGGGGTACACCTTCTTAACCTGCTTACTATACCGGCGATTGCTTTCGTTTATTATTTCAGAAAATATAAAATTAATGTTAAGGGAATACTGGCCTGTTCACTGATTTCTGTAGCTATTTTGGGTTCAATGGTATATCTTATTATTCCGGGTATAGTATCCCTCGGATCCGGATTTGAACTATTATTTATTAATAGTTTCGGACTTCCGTATCATTCAGGGCTTATAATTTATTTTATTTTATTAATGCTAGCCCTGGGATGGTTTGTTTATTATACTCATTCAGGTGAAAAAATTATTTTAAATACTATTGCTGTTTCATTATTAATGATTACTATCGGCTATTCTTCGTATGCTATTATACTTGTACGGTCTGATGCTGATACACCTCTTGATCAGAGTAATCCCGAAACTACATTTTCTTTATTACGTTACCTTAACAGGGAACAATATGGCCAGGCCCCCCTGTTATACGGTGAGTTTTTCAATGCACCTGCAGTAAAAGTTGTGGAAGGAAGTCCTGCATATTATAAAAAAGATGGAAAATATATTAAGATCCCCCAGAGAAAATATGAATATGATGATAATTTCAAGGGATTTTTTCCTAGGATGTATAGTGATAAGGAAGAGCATATTCAGCAATATATTTATTGGGCTAATCTGAATGAGGCTGAACTATATGAGGCGGTAAGGGATGAAAATGGAAATCCGGTGAGGACACAGTCGGGGGCTATTCAATTTGACAGGCAAAGTCCAATAAAGCATCCCACTTTTGGACAAAATATTAAATTTTTCCTGAGTTATCAGATTGGATACATGTATTTCCGTTATTTTATGTGGAATTTTGCAGGAAGACAGAATGATCTTCAGGGTCAGGGCGAACCTACAAAAGGGAATTGGATATCAGGTATAAAATTTCTTGATGAAGCCCGTTTAGGTCCTCAGGATAATATGCCCGATTACCTTTTAAATAATAAAGCAAGAAATAAATATTATCTCTTACCGCTTTTATTAGGCATAGTAGGACTTATATATCATTATAATAAAGGGATTAAAGATTTTTGGATTGTTATGATGCTTTTTATACTCACAGGAATAGCCATCGTAATATATTTGAATCAGACTCCGCTTCAGCCAAGAGAAAGAGATTATGCTTATGCGGGATCTTTTTATGCTTTTGCTATTTGGACCGGGCTGGGAGTAGCCGGGATAATACATTATTTTTCAAAAAATTATAATTCTGTAGTAAAATCACTGGCTGTAATCCTGATCTCTGCTATTCTTGTACCGGGGATTATGGCTAAGGAAAACTGGAATGATCATGATCGTTCAGGAAGATATTTTGCACGTGATTTTGCGTGGAATTACCTTCAAAGTTGTGAAGAAAATGCAATTTTATTTACAAACGGGGATAATGATACATTTCCATTGTGGTATTTACAGGAGGTTGAAGGTGTAAGGACTGATGTCAGGGTTTCGAATTTGAGTTATCTTACAGCCGACTGGTACATTGAACAAATGCAAAATCGTTTCTATGGATCGGGCCCTTTACCGATTGTTATGAATGAAGAACAATACAGGCAGGGTACAAGAGATTATGCTTTTTTTGCTGACAATACCATGATCCTGTTAAATGAAAAATATGAAGCTAATCGAAATTTATTTGAAAAAGAATATGAAAATCTTTTTAACAGATTCCTTTCTATTGTTAAAACTTCAGAGATACCTAAGCTTGCACCTTCAGATTATGCTGAATTATTGAAAGGTTACTCAGATTTTCCGCTTGAAAAATTTTATCGGGCTTTAGTTTCAATTGAGCGCAACCCTGCATTAAAGATTAACGAACCTGCATTGAAAGCGATTAAACCTGAGATCGAATCATTTTTAAAAAGGGTGGATGATGCCCATATGCCTTTGGGTGCGGCAATGAAATTTATACGCAGTGATGATCCAAGATTTCAGAGAGGTACACCCTTTTTTCCCGGGCGGAAGTTTGTAATGAAAATTGACACTTCAAAACTGATAACTCAGAATATCATTAAGGGTGATCCTGCCTCAAACCTGGTTTCAGAAATGAGATGGGAACTATCCGGGCGAAGGGGCATTGCTAAAAATAACCTGATAATTCTTGATATGCTGGATGGAAACAGTAATTGGGAACGCCCTATTTACTATGCAATTACAGCATCAAGGGAAAATTATATGGGACTCGAGAGGTATTTACACAGAGAAGGCCTGGCATATAGACTATTACCTGCAACCGGAAAGGATAATGATCTTTTTTCAGGAAATGTTAATACTGAAGTTATGTATGATAATGTTATGAATAAATTCAGATGGGGTGGCATTGAAGATCAATCACTTTACATTGATGAAAATGTTCAGCGTATGTTGAGTAATTTCCGTTATACTTTTGCATCTCTGTCAAATGCACTTATAGATGCAGGTAAATTGGACAGTGCAAAAGTTGTTATTGATAAATGCATGGAATTAATGCCGGACCATGTCGTGCCTTTCAATGCATCATTGCTTCCGGTTATTCAAGTCTATTATGATCTGGAAGATTTTGAAACAGCTAATTCTTTACTATTAGATCTATCGGCAGTAGCTGATAAAGAGCTTTCGTATTATGATGATATAAGAACATTTAGCCAGGGGAAATTTAGTACAATAGCAGGCGAATATAACTTTACATTGCGTTTGGTTTATAATTTGTATTCAATTGCAAGAGGTTACGATCAGGAAGAGCCTGCATCAAAAATACTCCTGATGCTCCGGAAATTTGATCGAAGCCTCGGAAATATAATGCAGTAAGAGTTAAAATAATGATCATTGCGAAATCTCCCCGTCTGCTGATTCGTATTATGCCGCGTTTGACATGGCAACTTAACGGACTGGATAAAAAGGTTTATCTTACATTTGATGATGGACCAACACCTGATGTAACACCCTGGGTGTTGGATAAATTAAACAAGTTCAATGCAAAAGCAACATTTTTTGCTCTGGGCAGAAATGTAGACCATAACCCTGAAATATTTCAACAAATAATTAATGATGGCCATTCTGTCGGCAATCACACTTATAGCCATCTTAAAGGCTGGAATACAACAAATAATAACTATTTCGAAGATATAGAACTAGCCCGCCAGCTTATTAATAGTGACCTTTTCAGGCCCCCTTATGGCCGGATAAGAGGATCACAAATCGCAGAGCTGAAAAAATCCTATCGTATTATTATGTGGAGTGTTCTAAGCATTGACTATAACAGACGTATATCAGGTGAACGTTGTATCAGAAATGTGATGGATAATGTAAGGCCCGGTTCAATTATTGTTTTTCATGATTCGGTAAAAGCAAGAAAAAATTTATATCATGCCTTGCCGGTAGTTTTGGAACGCTTAAATGAGGAAGGTTATATTATGGATAAGATAGAGGATAAAAATAATTTTTTTAATTCCGTAACTACAAGATATTTAAGACAATCTACCCTTTAAGTTTTTATTATTTTATATAAACCGATTGTTGCAAGAGGTAAGAGAAATACTATCAGAAATCCCCAGCTTATTATCCCGTATCCCTTTGCGATAAGGTCTATTATTCCAATAGATGAAAGAGCAATTGCAAACAGAATAAATGCAATTGCAATTACAGGGCGCAGATAAGAAAACTGTTTTTTACCTTCAATAATCTCCGAAGAAAAAACTCTTTCATTAAATGCATGCATGAGCGCTGTTCCTGTTTCAATTAATGTTCCAAACAGAACAATCTGGAAAGCTATGGAAAGAAATTTTGTCTCAAGTTTTTTGAAAGCAAATGCTGATGGGATTTCAGCTCCAAGAATTTCGGGATAATACGCACTAAGACCAATCAATAAAAGCAGTGCGGGGATAATTCCGATAATTCCTCCGATAATACCGGCAGAAACTGCTTCTTTCCTTGTTTCAATATGATAAATACAAAAAATAACTCCAATAGTATTAGCCAAATTGTAAAAGGCATATTTAAAAGCTGAAACAATCCAATTACCCTTAAACTCAAAAGTTGAAAAATTCTCTTTTATTGTATCTCCAAACTTAAATGCTGTAACTATTAAAAAAATTATATATACTCCGAATAATATAAATGACCAGTAAGCAAGAAACTTTTCAATTTTTTCAGAACCTTTAAAAGTAAAGAAAGCAACAACCAGAAGCATCAGGGTTACTCCTATAAAATAAGGTAAATTAAACTCATCCCTCAGAATTACCCCGGATGCTGAACTGAGAACGGCTAAAACAAGAAGAATATATATTATAAAAATGATCTCAAAAATAAACCAGTATTTTCCCAGTAATTCCCTGAAAAATATTTTATAATTGTAAGCTTTAAACTTACGGGTGAATTCAAAAATCAAAGCAAGAAAAACAGACCATACTATAGTTGTGATAAGCAGCATGCCCAATAAACCGGGAACTACTCCATAATTTAAAAAAAACTCAACTATCTCCCTGCCTGTTCCATAACCTCCGCCAATTATAACGGATTGAAATATAAAACCCGGAAGTAAATATTTTTTAAAAAAATTTCTTTTCAAAGTATTAAAAAATTAAAGAATTTGACCGGCAAAGCTAAGTGTTATGAGCAAAAAAACAAAATATGAGTTTATGGACTGCGAAAGTAATAAAATATTTTTCAGGTGAAGCTGTTTATTTAATGGTTTACCGGTGTTCTGCCAATAATACTTTTAAGAATTTTAAATTGTTTCCTGTACCATTGATGATCTGATAAATTCCTGAGGAGTAGCTGTCTTAATTTTTTGTCTTTAAAAGCCATAATGGGTTTTTTAATATAGCTTCTGTAGATTTTTTCGGCTAAGACAAGGCTAACGCTCATAAATCTGTAACGTAGAAAAAGATTAAAACGTAAAGGATAAAATCCTGTTTTTCTCAGGGGGATTTTTTTTCTTTTATTATCAGAAAAAAAACTTGCTCTCAGGACTTCCAGATATGCATGAGTTTTTTTAGGGTATTTCCCCCATTTAATTAAAGTATCAAATGGAGAAACATGTTCTGAAAGTAAAAACTGATCATAGAGATTACGGAGAAATATTCTGGCATAAAAATGTCCATTATGTTCAAGTTGAGAGTGTAAAAAATTGTGAATAATTTTATGTTCATCACACATCACATAACAGGATGGATAATTTTTTGCAGCTACTTTTTTCTCCCAAATTTCTTCTGTGCTAAATTTGTCAAAAAACTCCGGGGTTACAGCGTAGCGATGTAATTCAACACTGGCTACAGAATCATCACGAAATAATCTGGGATAGTGTTTTCTGTCTGGTTTTATTTTCGGGTCATACTTAACACGGCTCTTAAAACCAGCATCAATGAGTGCTTCAGTTCCTTTTTTCCAGTCCTTTTCGGCTATAAGAATGTCAATATCCTGAACCATTCTCTCTCCAATTGAAGTATAAAGTGAATCAAAAATATTCCCCATACCTTTTAGAAACAGAACCTTAATATTTGCTTTTTCAAGTATTGAAGCAAGCTCTTTTGATTGCTTAATTATAGCCTTATTACGCTCTAAATTCATGAGGAATAGTTTTTCCAGATGACCTGTTATTATCTCCGGAAGCAATGGCAGCAGGTCTATGTCCCGGAGTCTCAGGTATAAAGCAGGTAAAATAAGATGGTTGCTCCCTGTTGAAATAAGATTAATCAATGAAGGCCTGAAATTACCAAGCTTTTCTTCAACGACTTTCTTTTTTTCAGGCATTAAGGCCAGTGAAAGGATTTGGCTTGCAAGATAATATGATTGATATGATGACATGCAGAAGTAAAGGTATAATTATTTGTATTATTATTTTATCCCTATATTGAATTTTTATTTAGTTTTATCTGTGTAAAAGCTATTTATGAGTTCCCTGCCATAAATATATAAAACCCCGTAATAAATTTAAGAAAATGAAAGTTAAAGATTTGTTTCGTCCTGTTGTTGCTGCCGGATGTTGTCTTGCTTCTGTCAGCCTTTTAAAATGTTCAGACGGACATAATAATAAACCCAATATTATTTTGGTTTTAGCTGATGATCAGGGTTGGGGTGATATGGCTTATAATGGTCATCCTGTTCTTCAAACCCCCAATTTTGATGAAATGTCGAAAACAGGTCTTCGTTTTGATCGTTTTTATTCTGCAGCGCCTGTATCTTCGCCAACACGCGGAAGTATTATGACCGGAAGGAACCCAAACCGTTTTGGATGTTTCAGTTGGGGTAATACACTGCGTCCCCAGGAAAAAACTCTTGCAGAAGGATTAAAAAAAGCCGGCTATGTTAGCGGTCATTTTGGGAAATGGCATTTGGGCCCTGTTTTTGAGGGAAGTCCTGTAAACCCGGGGGCCAGTGGTTTTGATGAATGGTTTTCTGCACCTAATTTTTTTGATAATGACCCGATCTTAAGCAGAGAAGGGATTGCTGTTCAAACTAAGGGAGAAAGCTCTATGGTGGTGGTTGATGCTGCACTTGAATTTATTAACAAGCATAAAGATTCCCCGGAACCATTTTTTGCTTTCGTTTGTTTCGGGTCCCCCCATCTTCCCCATATTGCTGATGAACAGGATAAGTTGCTTTATCCGGGTCAGAAAGAAAAATTACAAAACTTTTATGGAGAGATCAGTGGCATGGATCGTGCTTTTGGAAAGCTCCGTTCCGAAATAAGAAAAATGAATATCCATAAAAATACTATTCTCTGGTATTGCAGTGATAATGGCGGTATAAAAGAATTAAGCTTTACCGGGGGGAGAGAACATAAGGGCTCAATATATGAGGGAGGATTACGTGTGCCTTCTATTCTTGAATGGCCAAAATATATTAAACACCACAGGATAACCAAAATCCCATGTAACACCAGCGATATTTATCCTACTCTTCTGGAAATAGCTGGAGTAAAAATAAATGATCAGGCTGTTTTGGATGGAATAAGCCTGCTCCCTCTTTTAAAAGGAGAAATAAAAGAAAGACCTGAACCCATGGGCTTTTGGCAATATCCAACAAGAGGTGAGGGGGTTGCAAGTCATGCGGTAATGCTGGAACTACTAAACAGACAGCAATCTGGTGATAAAAGTGTTGATTCAACACAATTGCACCTGGATGCCGGAGAAATTACAGAAATATATTCAACTGAGGTTTTGCCCGGGCATTCCGCATGGCTGAATTGGCCCTTTAAATTTCACAGGATATCAGATAT
>CAZLXM010000011.1:23945-31726 GCA_964563105.1 uncultured Bacteroidaceae bacterium | reverse complement strand
ACGACCCTTGGAAAAGATAAACTTTTAAGTAGAACAGTAAACTATAGTTATGAATCAACTTCAACAGATACAGTTTACAGTAATAGAAAGCTTAAATTACAAACCTATTTAAAGACCAATGTCAACTTTGATATAAAATATGAACTTTATAATCTTGAAGCTGATCCTTATGAAAAAAACAATCTTGTTGATAAGGAGATAAACAGGGTAAATTCAATGAAAGCTGAACTCGAAAAATGGCAGGTCTCTGTTGTGGAGAGTTTGAATGGAAAAGATTATAATAAATAATGATACAGGATTCAGACTAAAGATTTTGATCAAATAAACTGATTATGGCATCCATCCCCTGATTTTTGTCAGAATATTGCATTTTAAAACACTTTAGTTTTACGAACCAGTTAATAAATGATCTTGCGTGTTCCGGATTGTCGGATACCCATGCCTGTTCATGAAACAATCTCAATCCTGCGGGGATGGATAATTCTGCAAATTCAAAACGAATTTCAGGGTTGTAGTTTATAAAAACAATGGCTTTAACAGCTACGGGCTTATAACTCAAATTAACTGATGCCAATGGTCTCAGATAACGCACTGAACTGTGGGTATAAGGATATATATTATAGTTTTTATTATTAAGGTCCCCATAATAAGGCGAAAGCAGGCTGAAAGCATCTTTTTTAATTGAAATGGCTGCCGGAAAGGGATATACCAGTTTATTGCCTGCATTAATTGGAATAAAGTCATCTGAAATAAGATTAAGGCCGCTTGCATGAAGTAATGCTGCCATAGTACTTTTTCCTGATCCTGAAGCGGATGATAGCAGAACAGCTTCCCTGCCCATACTTATCCCTGCAGCATGCAGGAAGGTCATCCATTTGTCAGTAGTCTTATTATAAATAATATTGCTTATTTCAATAAATAATTTTCTTTTCAGCCTGTTAAAACTTTCAAAAATGATCGGGAATTCCCGATTATTTTTCATTAACAGAACAGGATGTTCATCATAAATAAAAATTTCGAAATCAGCATCAGAATCTGACGGATCAGTAATTGCAAGGTGGGCTAATGGAGGATGAATATAATATTCCGCCAGCAAAGAATCATAACTGATTGTAATATTTTTCTTATTTATTCGATAGCTATGTTTTGCAAATAGTGTTTTTTGTCTTAATTCTTTTTTTATTTCCGGAAGCTTATTTTGATTTGAGATATTCAGGGGGTTTTCAAATTGAGTAAAGGAATTTACAAGCTCATTTACAAAGCGGATGCTCTCTTCTTCAGAAAGCTTATATCTATTTGAACATTGACGTGAAATATTTTCCGGCGAAATATTTTTTCTAAGCTGCCTGAACACATACAATGCTGGTTCTTCCAGATATACCCATTGGTTGGAAGCCCCGAACCAGATTATTCCTGCATCTTTCAGCTTTTTTATAATTATTTTTCCTGTGGACTCCATAATTTTTGCAGTAACGTTTTTCAAAAAAGATTACTGCAATGATTGTTTATCAGCAAATCTGTCTAAGTTATTTAGTCTTTAATGCGGGTTAAAAATACAAAAGATAATGAGAAAACCTTTTCTATTTTGATCTCACTGACAAGTGTAATATTTATAAATATTTTTTAATTCATTATTACCACTCGGGAGGTAATTCAGGAGAATCAAAATCTTGCGCTTTGGCTGGTGTATTAAGCAGCATCATCATTGTAGCTGCCGAAAAAGCTGAAAGGCCCATTCGTGACATAGCTTCACGACGGCTTAAGGATTTATTTTTATTTTCCTTTTTCTTTGAAGGCTTCATTATAAATTAACTTTTCTTTTTGAATAAGCAGAAAGAAATATTAATACAATTAAAAAACTAAATTAATGTTATTCTGCGAGACTTCCAATTTTTATTTTATTCTAAATAAATTTTTCCGGTTTTAAGATGTTCTTTACTTTCCAGTTTTACAAAATAAATACCGCTTTTTAATTCTTCTGCCCTGATAATATTTATTCCTGCAAATTCTGATCCAAGATTTTGAATTTTGACAAGTTTCCCGCTAATATCATAGATACGGACAATTATATTTTCATGTAAATTCGACTGAATATAAATATCTTTTCCATAAGAAAAAATATTAATCCCCTGATTTTCAGAAATATCGTTAACATCGGTAACATAACTTAAAATATGTAAAAAAAATCGTCCGTTTCCTTTAGTTCCGGGTAAGCTTGCTGTGGCGTATTCTGTCCCTTCGGGTGCCAGATCAGTAAATATACCCTTTTCTTTATCTTCAAGCACAGTTTTATAAGAAGCAGGAAGATTAAAAGTTTCGGCACTGAAAGTAATAATTCCGCCGGCAGACAGATCTAAACCAACAGGTACGATCATCTCTTCTGTTTCAAAATCCGGCAGGCACTGAAGTGCAAAATTAACCCCGTTATCTTCAACAAGTCTTGTATAAACCTTAAGGTCAGGGTCTCCTCCAAAAAGTCCTGCATCGTAAGTTACATCCAGTCCCCTGGTCATATTTTCATTAAATAATATACTTGTGGAGGCAGATTTTTCATTTGTTTTTACATTCAGATTGATATAAGGCCAGCTTGAAGTACCTGATTTTTTAAAAAACTTCTCTTCAGGCTGGTGTGATTGCATTGCACGTGTAAAGCTTATTGTACCACCACCCGCTTTGGATCGTACAATGAAACCCTGACCAGACTGTAGATAATCCTGCGATAAATATCTTCCTCCGGCATTAGCATTATTAATTAACTGGTAAACTCCTGGATTTGGATCAAAAATATAAAGTGCTGCAAAGCTCGGGTCAAGCTGATTTGCATTTTCATCCAGGAAATTTTCACTGGTGGAGGCAGATGTTCTGATGCCTATTGATGAAGTAAAAGGATTTCCGATGCAATTCCAGCCATTAGTAGTGTCTATTGGGGAATCATCAACAATAATAATTTTCCGGGAAATATCAATTGAATGGTCTCCTGTAATAAAATATCCACTTATTTTAACCGGACCATCCTCATCACGTCGCAAAAGATATCCTTTTCCTGATTCCAGATCGCCACTTGTTGAGGAATCATAATAATTATTCCAGCCTCCTGTAGTGTCTGCTTTATTTTCCAGGTAATCAGTCATTGCGTATTCAGGATCTTTAAATGAAATTTTATTATCTTCATTTTCGAGAAATTCGTTTATTGACTGATCTGATAAAGGCGGGGAAATAATATGCCATTGCTCTCCTGAGAGGTATCTTTCTGCAATTGCTGTTCCAGATAAAGAGATATTTGCATTTAATATTAATGAAGCGGTAGATGTGGCAGATGACTGGAGCATTAGAATTGCATCATCATCAATTTCTACCTCTCCAAATTCCATTATTTCAACTTTACTTTCTGGCCCTAAAATAAGTTCAGAATAAACATAAATAGTAGATGTTCTAATTAATGATGTATTAGTCAGCAAAGTTTTAGAGGCGTTCTCCGAACCAAATAAGAATCCATTAAAAATGCCTGAAAAAGTACCTGATCCTGAAATAATCTGTTGATCATTCCCGTCAAAAGTCATAAATCCAATTAAATCAGTCGTTGTGAAACTTCCATTATTTATTAATCCCCCTCCTAAAAAGAGTATATTTATATACTCAATATCAGGTATGTTTAAATTTGTACCATCATCAATATTTAGTGTGTCTGATACTGTTATCTCGTTTATGTTTAATGTTTTATTACCAGAGCCAGTGAATGTCAAATTAGGAAACTCGAATGTTCCACTTCCATCAATATACTGATCTTGTCCATCAAAAATTACACTTCCTAAATCAGATTCTGATAAATCATTTAGTTCACCGTAATTAACAAGACCTGTGCCGCTAATAAAAAGATCTTTACCATTTATATCAAGTTTTGTTCCGGAATTGACAGTTAATAAACCAGCTACACGAATAGAGTCGGTTTCGAGCTTTTTTGTTTCTGTTCCGGATAAGCTTACTTCAGGGAAAATATAGGTTCCGGAGCCTCCAATAATTTGATCATCTCCGTTAAAAGTTACTGTTCCGGGTGAAGATGAATTATCTTGGATTATGCCGTCATTTTTTATATTTCCTCCTATTGTTAAAGAGTATCCATTTAAATCAAATATTACTCCGGATCTAACTTCTAATGAATCTGTAACAATTGTGTTTGAAAATAGCTGTTTAGTGCCACTTCCTGAGAGAATTAAATTTTTATATGTCACACCGGCAACATTTTGATTACCATTATGACTGTATTCAATTGTACCATTAATTGAAACGGATATCGGTCTGTTGATAGTTAAATACCAACCTTCCTGACCTGGATAAGCGGTCTTGAAATAACCATTATCACCTATACTAAAGTTTGTGGCTGAAACATAACTATTTGTAAATAAAGATCCGTTAATTATTAGGTTTGGGAAGCGATTTGGACTAGTAGGAGGGTTTTTTTTTGCGATATAAAAACCTTTCATATCTAATATTCCATCTGTTTGAATTATAATAGTGCCATTTTCAGATCCTTTTATGTTGCCATTGGCAGTAATTGTATCTCCAGAACGAATTGTAACCGTTGTTTTTAAATCGTTCTTGGGTGGTGGATTAGAAATGCCAACCCAATTTGAACCATCATATTTTTGCCAGTTATATGCGCTATCCCACAAACCAGAACTTATACTCCGGTAATCTCCATCACTCTGGGCTTTACCTGTAAAATTAACAATGATCAAAAAAATCAATAAATATGATAACTTTTTCATTTTTTCAAAATTTAAAGTATCGCCATTGTTGAACTATAGAATCCCTTAAATTTATATTTCTTATAAGGTTTTTTAAAGTTAATTTATAGTTTTATTAATAACTATAAAATGTTAGATTTCAGTTATTAAAATATAAAAGTATTTTAAAAAAACATGAAAAACAATTTTATTAAAAAAATTTATCAACGGGATTGATACTCATTAATATCTCTTCATACTTATAATTATTTTCAAATTTCGAAAATATGGATCATTAAGTTAATTACGAAAAGCGTTTAAATATGTTCGCTGTAATTTCATTAAGAAATTAAAATTCATTAATGGCTCATTTCTAATGCTAAATTTTGTTTTTAAAGAATGAAGATTTCTATTTGGTCAGGAATATGAACTTTTTATATATTTTCGCAATAAAACTATTCTGATGAAACCTCCATGAACTGTCGTTCACAACAAGAAAATGAAAATATTTGGAGGTTCCATCAGAACGACGTGAACAACAATAATATAACTAAAATATTTTCTGATGAATATTCTTATTCTTGGCTCCGGAGGACGTGAGCATACAATTGCATGGAAGATAGCCCAAAGCCCTCTTTTATCCGAATTATTTATTGCTCCCGGAAATGCCGGCACTTCTGAATGCGGAACAAATATTGCCCTTGATCCTGAAGATTTTCCCGGCCTGAAAAAATTAATTATTGATAAAGAGATACAAATGGTAGTTGTTGGACCGGAGGCACCCCTTGTAAAAGGAGTAAGGGACTTTATCGAATCTGATCCCGAATTGATGTATGTATCTGTTATAGGTCCCGGCAAAAAAGGGGCAATGCTCGAAGGAAGCAAGGATTTTGCCAAGAATTTTATGTTCAGGCATAATATCCCTACTTCTAAATTCAGGACTTTTACAAAGGATTCCTTTAAGGAAGGGAAAGGTTTCTTAAGGGAATTACAGGCTCCCTATGTTCTTAAAGCTGATGGATTAGCTGCCGGTAAAGGAGTGTTGATAATGAACACTTTGAAGGAAGCAGAAAAAGAACTTGAAGAGATGCTATACGGAAAATTTGGGGATGCAGGCAATAAAGTTGTTATTGAGGAATATCTGAAAGGTATTGAGTTATCAATTTTTGTTCTTACAGATGGTGAAGACTATATAATACTGCCGGAAGCTAAAGATTATAAAAGGATCGGGGAAGGAGATACTGGCCTGAATACGGGAGGTATGGGTGCTGTTTCTCCTGTTTCTTTCGTGAATGAAGATTTTATCAATAAAGTCAGGGAAAAAATTATTATCCCGACTATCCAGGGATTAAAAAAAGATGGTATAAACTATGTTGGCTTTATTTATTTTGGATTAATGAAATGCGGGGAGGAACCTTATGTTATTGAATATAATGCCCGGATGGGCGACCCTGAAACTGAAGTGGTATTGCCCAGGATAAAATCAGACTTCTTACAAATGCTGATCCATACAGCAAAAGGTGGACTTAAACAATTCAGGGCAGAAATTGATATCCGGACTGCTGTTACTGTTATGCTTGTATCCGGAGGATATCCGGGATCCTATGAAAAAGGCAAATTAATTTCCGGACTTGAAGAAGTTAAGGATAGTATCTTGTTTCATTGCGGAACCGGATTCAAAGACGGAAAAATTATGACTGCAGGAGGAAGGGTAATGTCTGTAAGCTCATTAGGCGACACTATGCAGGATGCCCTGCTTAAATCATACAGGAATGCCGGAAAGATCGATTTTGAGGGAAAATATTACAGGAGGGATATTGGATTTGATTTATAAGATTTCAATGTAAAAATAAATTTTGAAATACAGATTTATAACCGGACTGGCCTTATTAAAGAAAAATTCTTTGCCAGAAAAAGAACTGTTTTAATTTTGATAGAATGAGTTTTATTTATAAGATATTTTCAGGTAATAATCTTTTTAATGCGATTATTATTGCATTGTTTGCTGTTTTACTCTGGCTGCCTTCCTTTATGTCAGGATCATTAATTTCTTCTCAGAATCTCATTCCGGCAATGCCTTTTTATCAATCAATTTCAGTTTTGAGTGAGTTTAATGTTTTACTCTCAAAGTTATTTGCATTTATTATTTTTGGAATGACGGCTGTCTTTCTTAATTACCTGAATACAAGGTTTATCTTAACGCCTGAAAGAAATTTTTTACCTTCATTTTTTTTTGTTCTGATAACAGCTATATTTCCGGGCATACATGAACTAAACCCGGCGCTTCCGGCTTCTCTTTTCCTGCTTGCGGCTCTTTATCTTCTTTTTCTTACATATAAAGAGGAGCGCGATTCAGTCCGGTTTTTCGATATCGGGCTTATTTTAGGGCTGGGAAGTTTGTTTTATGCCCCTCTTATTTTTTTTGTAATTCTGATCTGGGCGGGGACGGTTATTATTCGGCCTTTTTATTGGAGGGAATGGATTTATCCGCTTTTTGGAGTATTAACAGTTTATGCACTAATATGGGGTTACTACTTTATTGTTTGGGATGATGGGGGGAAAATATTTCAGTTATTATTACTAAACCTTTCACCTTCTTTCCTTTTTCCTGAAACAAATAATATTGGTTTAATCGCTATCCTTTATCTATTTATCCTTATTATTATTGCGAGTATTTATATTTTAAATGCTTATCAATATCGTAAAGTATATATAAGGTTATATTTTAAAGTGTTTTTCTGGGCTTTTTTAATAACTGTGCTTATATTTTTATATAATGCGGGAGGAAGTTATAATATTGTGTACATAATGTCTATTCCGGTGGTTTTTCTTTTCTCGAATTATTTTGCCACAATAACTAATAAAAGGGCGGGCAAAATACTCTTTACCCTGGGGTTCCTGTTTGTACTCTTTCTGAAAATATATGAATTTGCAGGAAAATTTTAAACTAGGAAAGGTTGGAAACATGTTTTGATATACTTGATTTTAGATTCCCTGCTTTATTTTTATGAATTATATTTCTTTTAGTTAGTTTATCGAGCATTGAAAAGACTTTGG
>CAZLXM010000011.1:0-23935 GCA_964563105.1 uncultured Bacteroidaceae bacterium | reverse complement strand
GGGGCAAGTTCTTCAGCAGCCTGTTTTTCAGTTGTAGTACGCAACTTTTTCAGTGCATTACGCATAGTTTTTGCATAATAACGATTTTCAAGCCGCTTTGCAGAAGATTGCCTGATTCTTTTTTGTGACGATTTATGATGTGCCATTATTAAATTTTTGTTCTGTTAATAGAATTTTCCCAAAAAGGGATTGCAAAAATAAGTAATATTTTGAAAATTAAAAATTTTTAATATTTTGAAAATTTTCATTTAGAACCAATAACATAGAAAAATTTGATCAAAATTTTTACTCCGACAATTGAATCCGTGAATTTTACCGGAAATTAAAAATGATTCTGTCAATTTCCTGCTTTTTTTCCTGATGAAAAAGAATTATCCGCGTATTGTGTTTTGTTTGTATTTCAGGGGATGAAATTTCCAGCCAGTCCCAGGCTTTTATTATCGCATGGAAATTAGTATTATTTTCCCTTTTTCCTCTTATAGTCAGAAGATAATAAAAGTCTTGGATGTTTTCTTCTGTTTCATAAATAAGATCTATTTGAAGGAGTTTTTCCAAATTAAGCACTTTTTTATACTCTCCCGGATCGAGTAATTTTTTACGTTCAGGGGAAAAAGGATAATAATGCAGTTCCAGATATAGTTCGTCAAAACTTTTTAACTCAACAGATGTTTCGTTATTATACCGGATAATACCTGAAATTTGAGAATAAACAGAGTTTGAAATGCTAATATATAAAATGAATAATATTATAAAATTCGAACTTTTCATGATAAGTGGACCATATTATTGAATAATAAATTAGCCTGATCATAAAATAAAATACATGATAAGTTATAAAAATTTTAAATATATTTGTATGGGATCTGGTTTCAAAGGTAATTAAATCTTATACCTGCGAATTAAAAGAGAATCCGGTGAATAAAAGAATTTTAGTCTTTATAAATCCGGAGCTGTTCCCGCAGCTGTAAGTCCTTAAAAAGCTTTTTGAACTCCATGCCACTGTTCCATTTTCCTCATTTTCAGAAGGGACGGGAAGGCCCAAAAAGTTGGACAAGCCAGAAGAACTGCCAGAATCGTTTAATGTTGTTTTTGCTTTCGGTGAAAAAGCAAAAAATGATTCAGACATCATTTGCAATCATTTTTTACTTATTCGCATAAAAGCTAAATTTTTGTAATTAGCTGATTGATTTTTATTTATGCCTTTAATACTTCGAAATATTTTATTAATTGCAATATTGGCCGGCATATCAGAAAAGGCTTTTCTGCAGAATATATCTTTTCCTTCTGCTATTATTGAATATCATCCTGCACCCGGTCAATTTATCAATATCCCCGGTACGGGTACCATTGAAGCTGCTACAGGCCTGACCGGTAAAATTGGAAGTCCTGTAAGTCTTGGGGCTTATGGAGGTTATATTGTTTTCGGTTTTAGTGAGCCAATAAAAAATCATCCCGATAATCCTTATGGAATTGATTTTATTATCATTGGAAATGCTATTGATGGTAACCCTGAACAGGGAATAGTACAAATTATGAAAGATGAAAATAAAAATGGATTAGTTGATGATACATGGTATGAAGTGAAGGGAAGTGACCATTTTTTAAAAGATTTCAAAAAAAATTACCGGATAAAATATCTTAACACAGGGCCAGATAAAGATATTATTTGGACTGATAATATTTATGGTCCGGGAAGTATAAAAAGGAATGAATTTCATAAGCAGCCATATTATCCCATGGCAGAATATTTTCCTGATATAGGACAGGACAGCCTTGTTTTTCAGGGTTCCCTGCTTCCTTCCGATAAATTAATGGAAGCCGACGGACAAGTTATTTCTCAAAGATCATTTTTTGGATATGCAGATAATACTCCATTTAGCGGCCTGAGTGACCCGCTTATTCCTGATAATCCGTACACTGCTGAGATTGAGGGATGTGGAGGGGATGGGATTGATATATCGTGGGCAGTGGATGAAAATGATAATTATATCGAACTCGATGAAATTGATTTTATAAAAATATATACAGGAATTAACAAAAATAAAGGGTCACTTGGTGAAGTTTCCACTGAAATTTCAGGGATCATTGTTGTTTCACCTTTAGCAGGGGTCTCCGGACCAACCAGGATGATCATGCCTTTAAACATTCCGGCTTCAATTTCTGCAGGAAGCCGGATTATTCCTGAAGCATTAGTATTTGCCAATGGTAAAGCCCTTAAAAATGAAAAATTAAGCTGGAAAAGCTCTGATGATCAGGTTGCCGGTATAAATCAGGATACTATCTTCTGTCACACTACAGGTTCAACTATTTTGAGAGCAGAATTAAAGAGTGATCCCGAGATCTTTAGTGAACATGTTTTAAGGGTTTTTCAGATATCGCAATTATGGTTTAGTGAAAAATCCATTGCTCTAATGGAAGGAGAAGTAAAGACGATTTCATTTAAAATCTTTGATGATTCTTTTCAAATTGTGTTTGGTCCCGAACTGGATATTAGCGTTGAAAATCCGGATATAATTAATGCTTTGCAGGCAACAGGAAAGGATGAAATTATAATTGAAGGTCTTAAAGAAGGATATTCTGCAATTGATATTTATCCATCCGGATCAGTAGAAATTAAAAATCGTTTGTCTGTTCATGTCTATAAACCCCTGCCTGAGGTAAACTGTTCATTTTCCTTACGAAATGGTGAACGGTCCGTCATTCCCCGTCATAATGTAAGAGTTTCCAACTTTGACTATTCAGCTTTTATTGATCGTAAACCTGAAGATTATAGTTTGCAAACTAATTTTATCAGTCTTGCTTCTGTTATAAGTTCCGCTATCAGCGAATATGGGTTTAATAACGCATGGAATACATTTAAATTCAGAATGGATGATAAAAGCAATGGTGAATTGTATTTATGGCAATTTGTAGAAGATTGGGAATATACTTATGGTTGGGGAGGGTCTAAAGAAGGTGGAATAAATAAATTCTGCTGGGCAGTTACTTTAAATAATAAGGTTTATTTGAATGCATTTGATAAAATACCTGTAAAAGACGGAGATCAGATCAGTATAAATTATGTTCCCGATATCAGTTCAAATTTTAGAGAAATTATTATTAAAGAATTAAATGAATATGAACAGGGTGATACTTCCCGTAAGTTTGAGATCTCTGTTTTTGATCATCATCCGGATGATCAGGGTGATTTTATGACCATTGAGTCAGCTCTTAATGGCGAAAGAATATTATTCAGTAAGGATGGTAAAATGTATGACCAAAATATTATCACTGATAATAAGGGCCGTTTTGCAATAAGTTTTGAATCGCCGGGGATTTATACTTTATGGCCTGAAAATTATCCTGAGGAAAAATTAATTGTAAATTCAATAACAACATCAACAAATTATCCTGAAAATATTAATATTAAAATATTACCAAATCCGGTATCTGATGAGCTTTTTATTTTAAATGAAGATCAGCAGGAATACAATTTTCTGATCATGGATATTTCAGGGAATTGCCTCATTGAAGGCAGACTGGCCCAGGGTGAAAACATAATTCGGGAGTTTAAAAAGTTTCCGTCAGGAATTTTTCTTCTTAAAATGTATTCAGCCCAAAAACTTCATGTTATTAAAATAATTAAAAAATAAATGACCGGAGATAATATCAGATTTGAAAAAACATTACAGGTTGTAAAAAATGTAATTATGTGTAATTGATGGGAAGTATAAATTATCTATATATAATTATTCTGAGTTTAAGTATTTGCTTTACAGAAGCTTTGCAAGCCGGAAATTTTGAAGGCTATTCGCAGACAGACACTTTAAAACTGGATGAAGTCATTATCCGAAAGCAGAGAAAAATTAGTGATGCCGGAATGATTATGTCGCAGATTGATTCACTGGTGATGGATGGGAAAGCTATTCGTTCACTGTCTGAAGTCCTGGCAGAAAACTCAGCAATATTTATAAAAACCTATGGCAGAGGCGCTTTGGCAACAGCTTCATTTCGCGGTACAGCCCCTTCCCATACAAGAGTTACCTGGAATGGTATGGAAATCAATTCTCCAATGCTTGGAATGACTGATTTTTCATTAATTCCGGTATATTTTACGGATGAGATAAACCTTTTTCATGGGGCGGGTTCTGTCAGAGAAATACCGGGGGCCCTGGGAGGAATAATTAGTTTAAATACCAAACCAGGGTCAGCTAAAAATTTTTCCGCTTCTTATATTCAGGGTATTGGCTCATATGGTTCATGGGATAATTTTCTGAAATTTAATCTGAATAAAAATAAATTTCAATCGGTAACACGTATATTTTTAAGTAGTTCGGAAAATAATTTTAAATATCTGAACAGGGATATTATTGATTCAGTGGATATCGAAACCGGTAAGAAATATCATCCTGTTAACGTTAACAGGCATGCTTCATATATGCAATATGGCTTTTTGCAGGAGTTTTTTTACCGGCCGGTGGAAAACAGGATGCTCAGATTTAGTATCTGGGGACAAAAGGCCGATCGTCAGATCCCCGGCCTTACTAGTTATGAGAGTGGTGATGAGGGGGGAAGAGGGCGCCAGTTTGATAATATTCTGCGTATTAATGGTTCCTGGAAGCATTATGGAGAGAAGCTAAAATTTGAATATCTAAATGGATTGAGCTTTGAAATACTCGATTATGAATTTGTCACTGATATTTCTGGTTTTGGATTGCTAAAGCTGGTTAATTCCGAAGCAGAAACTTTTTCTTTATTACAGAAAGTATTAGTGGACTATAATTTAAATAAAAAAGGAATTATTCATACAAGTGTATCATGGTTATACGGGAAAGTCAATTCTTATGAATCTGTATTAAGAAACGGATTCAATAAACAAAGATATCAGGCTTCAATACTTATGACATGGTCTCAGCAATGGGGACACAGAATTTTTAGTGCTATGACCATTGGAGAAGAACTTTCAGAGGATAAATGGTCTCCTTTGCTTTTTAATATAAGTGGTGAATATCATTTTAAAAATATAAACAATTTATATCTCAGTGCAGGTTTTTCACAAAATGTAAAATTTCCCGGATTAAATGATCTTTATTATCAACCAGGCGGGAATCCTTTCCTGAAACATGAAACAGCTTTAAGTCATGATATGGCCTTGAACTGGAAATGTGATCTTACAAACATGAGACTGGATATGAATTTTGGATATTATTTGACAAAAATTAATGACTGGATTCTTTGGCTGCCTACATTTAAAGGATATTGGGAACCCGGAAACATTGACAAAGTAAATGCCTCCGGGCTGGAATCTTCTGTAAATATTTCCGGAAATAAAGGAGAAATAGAATATAAAGTCAGGATAGATTATGCCTTTACCAGTTCCCGCAATATATCCAGACCTGTCCATGATTCAGACCTTTCAAGCGGAATGCAGCTCCCTTTTATACCCTTACATTCGGCAAATGCATTAATAAATTTATCAGGGAAAGGCTTTTCACTGACCTGGCTCTGGAATTATTTCAGTGAACGCTTCATAAATACTTCCAATAATTATCATTCAAGTCGTGACTGTCTGTATCCGTTTTACATGAATCAACTCACTGCAGGTAAGTCTTTTACAACAAGGAAATATAATTTCAACATAAGCCTGGGAATACATAATCTTTTTAATGAAGAATACAGGAGCATTCTTCAAAGGCCTATGCCCGGAAGGAATTTTACACTTATGCTAAAGATTACTATTTAATGCTTTCTAGATTTACACATATATATAAGATATTTATCTGGATATTTTTGCTTTTTTCATCGTGTATGAATGATGAGTTATGGCTTGAACGTGATAAACCCAATTTAGGTGCAAAAGAGGTACAGGAAGAAAGAGGCCTTATTATTCTTAATGAAGGAAATTTTAATTATGGAAATGCATCAATTAGCTACTATAACTTAAACAGCCAACATGTTGAAAATGATGTATTTTATCGCCAAAATGGAGTGCCACTGGGCGATGTCGCACATTCAGCCATAATCTGTGATGGATTGCTTTATACTGTTGTAAATAATTCCGGTAAAGTGGTGATAATGAATTTGGGAAAATATTCTTCCCTGAAAGCATTTGAATATACAGGAAAAATTTCAGGTCTAAATTCTCCGCGTTATGTGATAATTCCATATAAAACCAAAGGATATATAAGTGATTTATACGCCAGAAAGATAAATATATTTAATCCTGAAACCTTGAAAATTACTTCTTATATTTCAACTCATGATCAATCTGGTGAATATTACCGTCATCCTGCCGAACAGATGATCATGTATGACAGCCTCATTTTTACCAACTGTTATAGTTATGATGACCAGATACTTATAATCAATACAGTCAATGACCAGCTCGTTGATTCCATTCGGGTACTGAAGCAGCCTTCATCCATGGTATCAGATAAAAACAACAAATTATGGGTTTTATGTGACGGAGGATATGAAGGGAGTGACTACAAGGATGAATTTGCCGGTATTGTCAGAATTGATATGGCTTCGAGGACTGTTGAAAAAGTATTTATTTTTCCTGAAATAGACTGGCCTGGAAAATTGTGCATTAATGGAGACGGGGATATGATCTATTATATTAACCGTGATATTTGGAAAATGAGTATAAATTCGGGAAAACTGCCTGAAACCCCCTTCATTTCGGCAAATGAAAAACTTTTTACCAGCCTTGCTGTTGATCCTCTTTCTTCTGAAATTTATGCCGGGGATGCTATCGATTATGTACAACAAGGTGTTGTTTACAGGTTCAATCCGGAGGGTATCCCTGTTGATACAATAAGAGCAGGGGTGAATCCGGGTTTTTTTGTATTCACCGGATTGGATAAATAAAAGGTATTTATTTCTGATCACTTAACATATAAGTTTAATTTTGCATTTAAGCGGTTAATTATATAAAAATTAGTCTGATTCAGTGATAAATATCTTTTTAAGGGATAAAACAGCCTTATCCGGAATAAATATATTGTTTAATTATGCAGAAAACGTCCGTTGATTTTCAGATTTTTATTAAACCCGTCGGTGCTATTTGCAATCTTTTCTGTACATATTGTTATTATTTAGATAAGAGTACTTTATATAACAAAAGGGACCAGGGTAGAATGTCTGATGAAATTCTGGAATTATATATTTCACGGCATCTTGCAGCTTCAGGAACCGGAACGGTTATGTTTTCATGGCATGGAGGAGAGCCGACATTAGCCGGCATTGATTTTTATAAAAAAGCACTTGCATTTCAGAAGAAATATTCTTCGCCTGATCAGGAAATCATAAACGGAATTCAAACTAACGGTATTTTATTGGATGACAAATGGTGCCGCTTTTTTGCGGATGAGAATTTTTATGTAGGGATCAGTATTGACGGCCCTGAACATTTGCATAATAAATTTAGAAAAACAAGAGATGGCAGGTATGGTTTTAAGCAATGTTTAGATGCTTATTTTCTACTACAAAAATATAAAGTCAATTGTGAAGTTTTGTGTGTCCTGAATTCATACAATGTAGATTATCCATTAGAAGTTTATAATTTTTTCAAAGGACTGGGGGTCAGGTATATTAGCTTTTTACCTTTAGTGAACCGAAAACCAGGAACTTTTTCAGGGCTGAGTGATGAATCGGTATCAGCTTTATCATTCGGGCGTTTTCTTTGTACTGTATTCGATGAGTGGAAAGATTATGATATTGGTAACATTAAAATTCAGATTTTTGAGGAAGCTGCCAGGACTGCATTTGGTCAGGATCATACTTTATGTATTTTTAAAAAAACCTGTGGATCAGTTCCGGTAATTGAAAAAAACGGAGATTTTTATTCCTGTGACCATTTTGTTGATAAAGAACATCTTATCGGAAATATTCAGGCTCAAACTATTACTGAAATGCTTGAAAGTCCTTTTCAAACCGCATTTGGCCAGGCAAAACTGGATACACTTCCAATGTATTGTAAATCATGTGATGTAAGGGATATGTGTAATGGTGAATGCCCGAAAAACAGGTTTATCTCTACACCTGATGGAGAAGAGGGGCTTAATTATTTATGTGAAGGTTATAAACTATTTTTTCGCCATTGTCGCCCTTTTGTTCAGGAATTGGCTTCGTTATGGAAAAGTATCCGGGATGATAAAAATGAAATACTTTAAAACCGAGGAATACTTCTCTGTTTTATTAAACTATTGAGATAGCCTGGTTTTATTCCCGGGTGTTGAGTTGAATTGAGGCACACTTTCGGTCGATTAATCTATCAGAAAAAAGATCAATTAAATATTATATTTTAAAATCTTTTTTTAGTGCAATTATAAAACCTCTTTGAAGATTTTATTTATTAAGGTACTTTCTAAAAAAATCAATTGTACGTTTCCAGGCCAGATCAGCAGCTTCTTTATTATATCTGGATGGATTTGTATCGTTATTAAATGCGTGTTCAGTTCCTTTATACATATAAATCTCATATTTAATCCCTGCATTTTTAAGGGCTTTTTCAAAGGCAGGGATCCCTTCATTTATCCGTTGATCATTTTCCGCATAATGCAATAGTAATGCTGCTTTAATTTTCGGGACATCTTCCGGGTCGGGTGTACTTCCATAGTAAGGTACAGCTGCAAGCAGTTCAGGTGAATTTACAGCTACATGATTAGTCATTGCCCCTCCCCAGCAGAATCCTGTACATCCTACTTTACCGGTGCTTAAAGGATTTGTTTGGAGATATTTTACTGCAGCTATAAAATCCTTTTTTGTGGTTTCATAATTGATTTTT
Organism: uncultured Bacteroidaceae bacterium; assembly: GCA_964563105.1. Taxonomy (GTDB): domain Bacteria; phylum Bacteroidota; class Bacteroidia; order Bacteroidales; genus CAYVTV01. Next base: position 15,168 of record CAZLXM010000011.1, on the reverse strand, counting down.
TGAAACAGGGGACGTGTATCCTCAACATTGTCAGGGGTTCCTCCAAGAGGAGACAATGCATCCGGTGCAATAACCAGAAATCCTTCAAGGGCCATCCGTCTTGCAACGTCTTTTATATGTGGAACAAGACCTCTGTTTTCATGTATCACTATCACTGCAGGGTATTTTTGGTCCTTCTTCGGTTTTGCCAGATATGCTTTTACTTTTCCGCTTTCACCATTATAAGTAATAGTTTCAGTATGCAGGCGCGGATCATCAGGGGGAATGGTTTGTGCGTTCATATTATTCATATTAAAAGCAGGAAATAAAAAAATTGTACTTCCTGAAAGCATTGATGTGGTTTTAATAAATTTACGGCGGTTTAAAATATTATTCTTTTTTTCGGAGTTCATAAGTTTTATTTTAAAATCAGGGTAAAGTAAAATAAATTGTTAGTTCCGGATGCATGTTTGCTTCAGGATAATCACTCGAAGCAAATTTAAATCCCGGAAATTGTTCAGAAGGATATAATTTCAGGAGCATTCCATAATTAGCTTTATCCATTGTATTCATAGGGATGTACAGTCTGCTTACATCAATATCAATATATTTTGCAGTACTGACAAAAGGTGTAATATAAACCTGATTCTCTTCTATTGTTTTTGGCTGGTTGTTCCAGGTTACCTTATGTTCATCCCATGGTTCCACTATTTGCTGTAAAACTGCTCCATACCATGGTTTGATACTGCTGATCGGGCTTTCAGCACCCTGGTATTCCCATGGGATAAGCTTTGCATAATAAAGGGTCAGGACAACTTTTGTAATTTGTGCACTTTTCGGGATAGCATTCAGATTGAACCAGATCAGGCTTCTGTTTGATCGCATCACAGTGAGGACCGGTTCTGATATGAAGGTAGCTTCAAAGTAAGGATGATCCCCAAAATTTTTATCCGGATCGAGATTAGAGATCATTGCATCTTTACCTTCTTTTGAGTCTGGTTTTATTTTAACAACATGGATGGGATTTTTTACAAATCTTAAAATAAACGGATGTTCTTTTGAACTTGCTAAAAGTTCACTCGCTGATGCTCTGATTTTTATCGGCGGGAATCCTTCCTTTTCACCTGTTAATATATAATAATTAGACCCGCCTCTGATTTCTATTTTATTTACATCGGCTTCCAGTTTAAAAGAATGCTGCCAGTTACTTTCAGGGGCGTATACAGTAAGTTTCGCTTCAACTGGTAAAATTGGGGCCATTATCTTAGGATTATCATAATCAACTATGGCACTTACATAAAATATCAATGGCTTTATTATCTGAAAACCAAATGAAGCATAACCGAATTCCTCCGGAGATTCATCTGTTACAGGAAGAACTTCAGGTATAAGCCTGGTATTCTTTCCCGGAAAAATTTCAAAGGGTATTGGTAAAGATTGTTTTACAAGATATGATTTTGGTGAACCTTCAATAGGGGCAGCAAATAGGACCCTTCCTTCAGGCCCTATAACCATAAACCTGGTTAATGTATATTTTCCTGCTGCCAATTCAATTTTTCTACTAATAAAATTTCCTCCAAAATTTAATAAAGGAATTAATTCATCATCCAGTACAGTCAAACCATTTTCATTTTTAACAGAGATCATAATATGGTGTGTACTTACAATAACAGGGCCGGATGAAGAATTATCTTCCGTAATCGTATCTGCAATTACTGATTTAAGCGTTTCTTTATCCGAAGGAATATCAAGGGATATTTCAAGTTTTCCACAAAGGGAATTATCTCCGGACATCTTTTCACAGGCATTAAAAATTCCTGTAATCATTAAAATAATTATCAGAGAAATGATATTTTTCAAGGTTTTCATTTGAGATGGAATTAGAGTAGTTTATAAACAAATTTAAATAATATAGGAGCTAATATCAATACGTAATTAAAGTAAAAAGCGCTGCACAGGACAGATTTATTTTTTAAACTATTTTTTTGCAGAAATAAAAACTAAAACTATCTTTGCACTCCCAAAGAAAGAAGTTTTATGGCCCGTTCGTCTAGGGGTTAGGACGTCAGGTTTTCATCCTGGTAACAGGGGTTCGATTCCCCTACGGGCTGCACAAAATGAAGAAACCGCAGATATAATGGCCTGCGGTTTTTTTATTTAATATATCGTTCTGCTATTACTCTGATATCCAGCCCGGATAAATTTCCTGATGTCATAAATAATAAAAGTGAATTATCTTCCTTTAATTTCAATAATGTAGCTTCAATTTCATCGCGATCATTAATTATAATCAGGTCTTTTCGATTGAATGCAGGATATAATTGTCCGGGAAAAATTTCGGGAAGATTTTTATGTTTTACTACTTTCGGGTCATAAAAAACGATTGCTTTGTCTGCCAGCTCCAGAGTATTCTTATAATGCGGGAAAAATTTCGTATTAAGACTGCTGAAAGTATGAAGTTCCAGGCAAACAATGATCTTCCTGTCTGGAAATTGATGCCTGAATGCTTCGACGGTTGCTTTAACTTTAGACGGGGCATGGGCAAAATCAAGATATACATCATGACGATTATTTCCTGCAAGAAATTCCTGCCTTTTAGCTGCACCGGAAAAGTTCTTCATTGAAAGTAAAAAATCTTTCGGATTCAGGCCAAGCAATTGACAGACCTGCATTGCACCCGATAGATTTTGTAAATTGTGACTGCCAAAAATATTTAAAGTCAGTTTATTTTTTTGATCATATTCTAATAAACTGGTCTTCCCTCTTACACTTGCCTGTAATTCCCTGTAAGGATACAATTTAAGCCTGTTTTTATGCTTATTAACGATTTCAGATAATAATTTGTCGCCTTCATAATAAATTAAAGAATCGGAAGTAAGTTCAATAAAAATTTTGAATTGTTCTGTATAATTCTCAAAAGTTGGGAAAACATTTATATGATCCCAGGCGATTCCACTAATAAGGGCGATATGAGGTTTATAGAGATGAAATTTTGGCCGGGGGTCAATAGCTGAAGAAAAATACTCATCTCCTTCAAATACAGCTATTTTATTTTCATCACTCAATTCTACCATTGTATCAAATCCTTCAACCAATGCCCCTGCCATATAATCAAATTTATAACCGCTATTTTTAAGGCTGTGCATGATCATGGAAGTAATTGTAGTTTTTCCATGACTACCCGCAATTACTATTCGTTTTTTATTTTTTGTTTGCTCATACAGATATTCCGGGAATGAAAATATTTTAATTCCCAGTTCTTTTGCTTTAATAAGTTCGGGATTATCTTTTCGGGCATGCATTCCCAGAATAACAGCATCCAGGGAACGGGAGATTTTTCGGGTATCCCATCCTGATGTCTCAGGTAAAAGGTTATAAAAATTCAAACGGCTTTTTGCAGGCTCAAAGATTTCATCATCAGACCCGGTAATTTTATAACCTTTTTTACTCAATGCAATAGCAAGGTTATGCATTACACTTCCACCAATCGCGATAAAATGGATTCTCATATAGGTTGTCATTGATTCAATATACGAAATGTTTCAGGAACAGGTTTAATCCTGAACACTTTCAATAAGTATTTCAAGAATTTTTTTTGCTGTGGCAGAAACTGAGGCTCCGGGACCGAAAATTGCTATAACTCCTGCTTTATAAAGAAAGTCATAATCCTGAACAGGTATAACACCACCTGCAACTATCATTATATCTTCCCTTCCAAATTTTTTTAATTCTGTGATCAGTTGCGGGATCAGGGTTTTATGCCCGCCTGCAAGACTTGATATTCCCAGTACATGCACGTCATTTTCAATGGCTTGTCGTGCTGTTTCGTAAGGAGTTTGAAAAAGAGGGCCAATATCCACGTCAAAGCCAATATCAGCAAAACCTGTTGCAATGACTTTTGCCCCTCTGTCATGACCATCCTGCCCCATTTTAGCGATCATGATCCTGGGTTGTCTGCCTTCAAGACTTGCAAATTTTTCAGTTAGTTTTACTGCTTGTTTAAAATTCTCATCATTTGATGATTCTGATGAATAGATTCCTGATACTGATCTTATCACAGCTTTATATCTTCCGGTTATTTTTTCAATTGCAAATGATATTTCACCTAAGGTAGCCCGCTTTTTTGCGGCTATAACAGAGAGTTCCAAAAGGTTTTCCTTAGCGCTTTTTACCGCTTCAGAAATGTTATCCAGAGCTTTTTGTACTTCTTCATTATTTCTTTCTTCACGAAGCTTTTTTAATTTTTGAATCTGTGCTTCTCTGACAATAGAATTGTCAATTTCAAGAATTTGAAGGCTTTCTTCTTTATCTGGTATATATTTATTTACTCCGACGATTATGTCTTTTTGCGAATCTATCCTTGCCTGTCTTTTTGCGGCAGACTCTTCGATTCGCATTTTAGGAATTCCGGTTTCAATAGCTTTTGCCATTCCACCAAGCTTTTCAATTTCTTCAATATGAGACCATGCTTTACGGGCAATTTCATGTGTCAGGCATTCGACGTAATATGAGCCTGCCCATGGATCAACTGCTTTTGTGATCATGGTTTCTTCCTGCAGAAATATTTGTGTGTCCCTTGCGATTTTTGCAGAAAAATCTGTAGGTAAAGCCAATGCTTCATCAAGTGCATTAGTATGAAGAGATTGAGTATGTCCTAAAACAGCAGCCATAGCTTCAATGAAGGTCCTTGAGATATTATTGAACGGGTCCTGTTCCGTGAGGCTCCATCCCGAAGTCTGGCAATGGGTACGTAAAGCCATTGATTTGGGGTCAGCAGGATTGAATTGTTTCACAATTTTAGCCCATAACATTCTGGCAGCCCTCATTTTAGCAATTTCCATAAAATGATTCATACCAATTGCCCAGAAAAAAGATAATCTTGGTGCAAAAGTATCTATATCAATCCCGGCATTTAAACCTGTACGCAAATATTCAAGTCCGTCCGCCAAAGTATAAGCAAGTTCTATGTCAGCACTTGCCCCTGCTTCATGCATATGATAACCTGAGATACTTATACTATTGAATTTTGGCATGTTCCGTGAAGTGTAACGGAAAATATCTGCAATTATCCTCATAGATATATCAGGCGGATATATATATGTATTTCTTACCATAAATTCTTTAAGGATATCATTTTGTATTGTACCAGTAAGCTCTTCAAGCTTTGCTCCCTGCTCAAGAGCACTGACAATATAAAATGCCATTATTGGCAAAACTGCGCCGTTCATTGTCATAGAAACCGACATCTGATTGAGCGGAATTTGATTAAAAAGAATTTTCATGTCCAGGACAGAATCAATAGCTACCCCCGCTTTGCCCACATCACCGGGAACTCTCTCATGATCTGAGTCATAGCCTCTGTGAGTGGCCAGGTCAAATGCTACAGAGAGACCTTTTTGGCCTGCAGCAAGATTTCTTTTATAAAATGCATTTGATTCCTCTGCAGTTGAAAAACCGGCATATTGACGAATTGTCCATGGACGGGTAAGATACATTGTTGAATAAGGGCCCCTTAGAAATGGAGGTATTCCTGCAGCAAATTCAAGATGGTCAATATTTTTAAGATCAGATTTATTAAAATGAGGTTTTACTTTTATGTTTTCCGGAGTTTCCCATTCGTCCTGTGAAAGATTAATTCCGTTATCCGGAGGTCTTCTTATAATTAAATTTTTGATATCAACTTTTGAATAATCCGGTTTCATTTTTTTGTATTGATATTATGATTAATTCCAAGCAATTGATGAAATTTTCTCAATTCTGCCTGTAAATCTGATTTCGCATGAATAAAATATTCTATTCCCAGAGATTTTAAATTATCGGAATCTTTGGGTAATCCTGCAACAACAAGAATTGCACGATCATTAAGCAGCATTTTTGCTTTTGGTGCAATAATTGCATACTGATCGTCAGAGCTGCAAAGCACTACAATGGATGCTTTGTAAGTAATGGCAGCTTCAATACCTTCTTCTAAACCTGAAAAATATTGTAAGGGGTTTATTTCATATCCCGCACATCCAAAAAAGCTGGCAGCAAATTGGGCTCTTGAAGTATACCATTTCGAATTACCATATCCCAAAAGAAATACTTTAGGTATACCAGCTTTATTTTTAAGTGTCATAAACCTTAATTCTTCCAAAGGCCGGGATGCCCTGAATTTACACACAGGTTCGGCAATAATATTTTCGGGATCGAATTCAGGGTTTCTATCAAAAGCTTTCTCAGGATCAATATCAGGATTTTCAGAAAAATCAGGAAATTGATTTGTGCCGGTCAGGATTTCCTTGCGGACAACAATATTCTGCATTTTTTCAGAGACAGAATCATTGATCATTTTTTGAATTAAACCTGACTGGAAAGACTTATAAAATCCTCCCTGTTTCTCAATATCAAGAAATAGTTGCCAGGCTTTTTCTGTAAGGATTTGGGTTATATTTTCAATATACCATGATCCGGCTGCAGGATCAATTACTTTATCAAAAAAAGCTTCTTCCTTTAGGATAATTTGAGTATTTCTGGCAATTCGTTCATCAAATTCCGTGTTTTTTCTGAATGAGTACCCAAAAGGAATAATTGTCAATGAGTCAACACCGCCTAATATTGCAGACATTGCTCCTGTTGTCCCTCTTAATATATTGACATAAGAATTGAAAATTGTATGGTTCCATTGCGAAGTTTCAGCATGAATAAACAAGTCGCCGGCATTTTCATTTGAAGGCCCCCAGGATTTTATAAGTTGGGAAAAAAGGGACCTTGCTGCCCTAAACTTGGCAATTTCAATAAAATAGAGAGGGCCGGAAGCCATATTGAAACGAAAAATATCAGCGGCCACATCAATAGGAATATCCTTTTCCACAATCCGATCTAAATATTCGGAAACAGAGGCAAGACTTAATGCAAGTTCCTGGACAGGTGTTGCTCCGGCATTATGAAACATCCTGCTGTTTACTGAAATGATTTTAATATGAGGAAATACTCCGGTTATTTTTTTTATTAAACTTCTGCATTTGTTAAAATCAGAAACTTCAGATTTATAAAAATTTCCTGAAGATGCTAATTTCCCAAAAGGATCAAAATTCAATGATAAATATGCAGTCTCATTTAATGGGGTCTCTGATATATAATTATTTAAAATAAAATCAAGAATTATTTCCTCATTTCCCGGAGCTTCAAAGCTCAGAGAAATATTTTGAAAAGGGAATTGTTGCAGTAATGTTTTTAAATTGTTATTAGATATTTGACAGTTTTCCGGAAAGATAAAACAAATTGAATTTGATCCTTGAGATATTGCAGATAAGGATTTTGAATTAGCTTCGAAAAAACCTGAAACCTGAATTTCCTGTTGAATTTTCCATTTATTTGATTGTTTTTTTTCTGATCCGGGTAATAGTCTGTTGTAATTGCTGCCGGAAATATTTTCTAAATCTTCAAGCCTGTAAAATGGTTGAATTTTTAATTCTCCGGGAGCTTCCCAAATTAATTTTTCAAAAGTTTCTCCCTTCAGGTCTTCCAAAATTTTATTCTTCCATTCTGTGGAAGATATTGGTGAAAAGTCTGAGAATAAAGAAAATGCTTTATTTGTATTTTCCATTGTAATAATATTCCATTCGAAATACAAAATAAAAACTGCAGAGAACGCATGTTTGCATTTTCTGCAGTTTTTATAAATAAGCGGTATTAACTAAATTTATTGTAGTACAAAGTTGATCGGGAAGGTAAATAATACTTTAACTGCTTTACCTCTTTGTTTACCTGGTTTCCAGGGAGGTGAAGAATTAACAACCCTGAGTGCTTCACGGTCGAGTGACGGGTCAACGCCCATTAGCACAACTGCATCAACAATTTTTCCCTGACTATTAACAGCAAATTGAACAATAACTCTTCCGCTGATATCATTTTCAGCGGCTATTTCAGGATAACGCAGATTTTGCTGAATATATTTTCTGAATTCGGTAGCCGGATCTCCTCCATTAAATGTGGGCATTTCTTCAACTATATAAAATACTTCTTCTTCTTTAAATTCTTCAGCTTCTTCAGTAAAGCCCTGGAAGCGGAATTCTGTTTTGGAGTCAGCTTCAACGTTAAAATCGAAATCATCAGTTAATTCAACATCATCTTCTACAATATTTAGAATTTCAGCAACTCTTTGTTGTGGTGGCGGTTCTTGTGGAGGTTCCTCCCTTCTGGTTATCTGCATTTCTTCTACCTCAAATGAGGTGTCGGATACAAGCTTGTCTGTTTCTTCAGAGGCAGGCCTTGTAGTCCATTCAAATGCTACAAGAATCAAAGATAACACAAGAACAAGGCCAATCTGGATATAAATACCCTTATTCCTTTCCAGATCAGCTTTTTTTGACTTTTTCAGTTCCATGATAAAATACTTTTAGCGACTTCAAAATTAATAAAATTAAAATGTAATATCAAAGAAATTACCTTTAATAGTTGTTCATTTTCATTCTTTTTAAATTAAATTAGTGTTATACTAATTTTTTAATGCGTCCATAAAATTTCTTTTATAGTCGGGTCGGATTTAAGTTGATTTATAATATTGCTAAGTTTTAGATTATTATCCTCTTCAAATTTAAGTTGAAAAACAAATTTATCCTCAATTCTGTCAATTGTTAAAGTTTCTATTTTGAGTTCTGTTTTATCCAGCAGCTTATTAAATAATTCTGAATGGCTTACATCAATGTTTGTAACAATTCTCAGCGTTTTATGTCTGAATTTTTTTGAATAAAATTTTTCAACGGGTTTTAACATCCATAAAATAATTAATGCAATTATTGTTGTTGTACAGGCAGCAAAATATAATCCTCCTCCTGTGGCAAGCCCGATTGCGGCAACTGTCCATAACCCGGCAGCAGTTGTTAGGCCACGGACTGCTCCCTGTTTTAGAAATAAAATTGTACCTGCCCCGATAAACCCAATTCCACTAACCACTTGTGCGGCAACTCTTGAAGGATCGAGAGTAACATGTTCTGTTCCCAAAATATCCGAAAAACCAAATGCAGAAACAATCATTATCAAACAGGAACCCACACTAACCATCATATGAGTTCTTAAACCCGCTGCCCAATCTTTACGTTCCCTTTCCAGGCCAATAAAAGCTCCAAGAAGTCCGGCTAAACATAAACGTATTAATATTTCAGCCCAGCTGATCATTAAAATAAAATATACTTTTTATAAAAATCAAGATTAAAATAAAATGGCTATCAATAAAATATCAAATACAATTATAAGTATTATTGATTAAAATTACTCAGATTAATAAGATTATAACCTGTTGTATTAATAGTGGAAGATTTATTTTTATCAACTTCTTTAACTGTCATTATCGAACGTTCAGAACTATTTTTCTTTCGATTTTCCCATTCCATTATGAATCCTTGATTTATTCCTGTAAATGCTGCCGTGGCAAATATATTAAGGCTGAAAATTCTGGAATATAAATCGGAAGGGAGTTCTCTGGTGATCCAGTAACTAAAAATTTCATTTTCATCTTCCCACACATATTCATCACAACTAAATCCACATATATTTTTTTTATTGCCAGTTTTCTTGAAGTTTGAATTAAAATAATTAATATCAGAAATTTCAGAAGAAACATTTTCATTATTTTCAGTTTTATTGTCCGACTCAGAAGCGCTTTCGGCATCATCCCGGTTTAGTGGCATATATATTCCTGATTTTTCTGTTCCATCATCTGTCAGGATAAACATTCCCGGCATATTGTTATCAAAAATAATTATAGAATTTTTCCCTGATTCTGAAAATTCAAGTGCAAAACTCTTTGTGTCTTCAGAGTAAAAAGTTTTATAAAGAGAAGAATTCTCTTTTTTGCCTTTTTCATTCCATTCTTCCATTTCCATAAGAAGATAACCCTGATAGTTATAGGATTGGGGGATTTCTACACCTGCATTTTGTCTGCCAGGGTATGGTCCGAATCTGGTGGCAGATTTTTCCGTGTTCGAAGATTCTCTTTCTTCTTTATTATCCGGAACTTTATTATTTTCTTTTTCCATCTGTTTGTCGACTGCATCAATAAGAACGCTATCAACCTTTTCATCTGCCTTTTCAAAAACCCTTTTTGTTACAACATTGGCTTTTGACCTGATGTATCTGTCAATTACCTGAGCTTCAGAATGAAATATTATAAGAAATAGAAAAATGATAAATAATGCTAAATATTTATTATTCATACATTTAAAATTAGTGATTTAATTCAAAATTACAACTAAATTTGATGTAATTAAAGTGTTGAAAGGATTAATTTTATCTTAATATTTAAGTTTTTTTTGTAATATTTTTTTTGCTTTTGATTTAAACCCGGGTAATGAATATTGAATCCTGCTTTTAAGGATTTCATGCACTTCAAACATAAGTTCAGGATATGGTTCTGAAAAATTTTCCAAAATTTTCATTGAATAAACCTGGATTGAAACAGGAACATCTCTTTTTTGCAGCCATTCAATACATATGTTGGTTAATTTACCAATAAGTGGTTCCGGAATATTCTTACGTGTTAATATTTTTAATAAATTTCTTTGAGTACCCGGATGAGAAAAAGATGGAAGCATTTTTATCAGCTTGGGGATGTAAGGTTCTATTAATGATGGAATGTTTTTATCAATTCCTTCGATAACCCAGGCAGCGCGTGAAGATAGAGGTTCACAGTTTCTCAATACAAAATTAATTAAAATACTAAATTTTTGTTTGTCTTCACCTACATCCCCGATAATAATACAGGTTGATCCCTTTGAAAAAGGACCACTAAGAATTTCTTTATAATGCTTACTAATCTGATCTGCCATGTTATCGGTAAATAGAGAAAAAAAACGGGAAGAAAAAAAATAATCTGTAATCCGTGAGCCTTAAATAATCGAGTAGCGAATTTATAAAAATATCCTAACTTTGTGAAGTTAAAATATATTCAGAGATGGGTATCCCGAAATTTTTTAAACTTCCGAAAAACAAACAATTTAATTACCAGCCCATTTTTTATGATCCTGAAAAAGAAGCCAGGAAAAAACGGAAAAAAGAAATTGAAAGAGAATTGGAGTTTCAGTCTGACGACCAAAATGGGGATTTTGGCAGATTAAGAAGAGGTGCCATACGTGAATATTATTATAAAAAAAGTAAAAAAGTAAGAAGACAGTCAAATTATCGCTTAGTCATTCTTATTATCATACTACTTTTTATTGCTTACCTGCTTTTATATCGTTAGATGGCTGATATAATCAGATTACTGCCCGATTCTGTTGCAAACCAAATTGCTGCTGGTGAAGTAATTCAACGTCCTGCTTCTGTTGTTAAGGAACTTATGGAAAATGCCGTTGATTCCGGCGCTGATAAAATAACAGTAGTGATCAGGGATGCCGGAAGAACTCTAATACAAGTTATTGATAATGGATGTGGCATGTCGGAAACTGATGCACGTCTGTGTTGGGAAAGACATGCAACTTCCAAAATTAAAAATGCCGATGATCTTTTTGCGATTAAAACAAAAGGATTTCGAGGTGAAGCATTGGCTTCTGTTGCAGCTATTTCTGAGGTTTCTTTGAAAACCCGGCGTATTGAGGATGAACTTGGAACCCATATAAGGATTAAAGGATCAAGGGCAGAATGGCATGAACCGGATGCTTGTCCTGCAGGAAGTAACTTTCAGATAAAAAATCTTTTTTATAATGTTCCTGCAAGACGAAAATTTCTTAAAAGTGATTCTGTTGAGCTAAGGCATATTATTAATGAGTTCAATTACATCGCTCTTGCTCATTTGGATATAGAGTTTTCTTTATTACATAATAATTCGCAAATTTATAATTTTGGCAAGACTAATCTTAAGCAGCGAATAATCAATGTTTTAGGAAAACATCTTTTACAAAGCCTTATACCGGTGAATACTGATACGAATATTATAAAAATTACCGGATTTATTGGCAAACCGGAATTTGCAAAAAAAACATTCGGAGAGCAGTTTTTCTTTGTAAACGGAAGGTATATTCGTCATAATTATTTTCACAGGGCGATAATGAAAGCCTATGAACTAATACTCCCTGCCGAATCATTTCCGTCTTATTTTATTTATTTTGAATCAAATCCGAAACATATTGATGTTAATATTCATCCAACCAAAACTGAGATAAAATTTGAAGACGAACAGGCTATCTGGCAAATATTACATGCTACAGTAAAGGAATCAATCGGCAAATTCAACCTTACCCCTTCACTGGATTTTGAAACCGATGCTGTTATTGACATTCCTCATTTGAAGAAGGGTACTGAGGTCCAGGAAATTAATACTAATGTAAATCCTTTTTTTAATCCTTTTAATGTTGATTCACACAGATCTGATCTCTTAAAACAAAATAAGGAAAATTTAAAATCATGGGATTTGCTGTATTCTAATTTGAAAAATACACAAGACAGCACTGATAATCTTACAGGCTCATTATTTGATATTGATCCCGGAAATCAAAAGTTTATGCAGATCAAATCCATGTTTATATTTACTCCTGTAAGATCCGGCATATTAATAATTCATCAAAAGCGGGCTTATGAACGAATAATCTATGATGGATTACTTCAAAAGGAAAATAATATCAAAGTTTCATCCCAGCAGATACTTTATCCTGAGACTATTGAACTTAATGCGGGAGATTATGTTATTTTTACCGGGATATCGAAAACTCTGCAACAAGCCGGATTTGACATACATGATGCCGGAAATAATCATATCATTGTTTACGGTATACCATCATTTATAAAGGTATCGGTTATTAAAGACCTTTTAGAAGAGATGCTGGAAGATTATAAGAATTTTAAATCAGACAGCCAAATGCCATTATTTGAAAAATTGACAAGATCAATAGCAAAAATATCGGCGGCTAAATATGGGAACATTTTGGAGCAGGAAGAAATGAGAGAACTTGTAGATCAGTTGTTTGGATGCTCCAATCCAAATTATTCCCCTTCAGGAAAGTCAATTATGAGGATTTTAAATATTGAAGAGTTGGAAAAAATAATAAATTTATCATGAGCAGAGTATACTTTGGAAGAGCCGGAGGCACTCCTCCGGTCGTAAAAAATCTTATAATAATTAATGCTTTAATGTTTCTGGGCATGATAGCCGTGAACTCAGCCTTTCATTATGATCTGAACAGAACATTAGGTCTATATTATTTTAAATCACCTTTATTTAAGCCTTTTCAGATAATTACGCATATGTTTATGCATGGGTCTATCGGGCATATTTTTTTCAATATGTTTGCTCTTTGGATGTTTGGGAAAGTTCTTGAACAGGTTTGGGGTAGTCGCAAATTTTTTATTTATTACCTGGTAACCGGCCTTGGTGCAGCATTCCTTCATATGATGGTTTATCATATAGAATATGCTTCTGTTTTTAAAGAAGTAAGTGAGGCATATCAAATTGATAATTTCACGAAAGATGTTGTTGACAGATTATATAATACTCAGGACCCTGAAGCAAGGAAGCTTGCCATTGCAATGATAATTCCAACAGTTGGGGCTTCCGGGGCAGTATTTGGAGTCTTACTTGCTTTTGGAATGTTATTCCCAAATACTCAGTTAATATTATTATTCCCTCCTATTCCCATAAAAGCGAAATATTTTGTTATTGGATATGGCGTTTTGGAACTTTATCTGGGTTTTACACAACAGGGAAGTAATATTGCCCATTTCGCCCATGTTGGAGGAATGTTATTTGGATTTATTTTAATAAAATTCTGGCAAAAAAAGAGAAACACTTTTTTTTAAAAAGTCTTTCAACAATGAAAATGAATATTATTGAAGAAATAAAAACTTCATTTAAATCGGGGACTTATCTTACCCGTTTGATTTATATTAATGTTGCTGTCTTTCTGGCTTTACATATTGTCATTATTTTCCTTTTTATATTAAATAAAGCCTATTTATCAACTAATATTTTAAGTTTTTTTGCAGTTCCTGCTGAAGGCTCGTCATTAATATCCAGGCCTTGGACACCAATTAGTTATATGTTTTTACACAAAGATTTTTTTCACTTACTTTTTAATCTCTTATGGCTTTACTGGTTTGGTAAAATTTTTCTACAATATATTGATAATAAAAGCTTATTGGCAGTTTATCTTTTAGGGGGACTTGCCGGTGCCGCTTTTTTTATTATTTCATATAATATTTTGCCTGTATTACATGTAAGCTTAAACGGTGCCATTGCATTGGGGGCTTCTGCTGCGGTAATGGCTGTTGTGATGGCAATTGCTTTTTATGCTCCTGGACATAATTTATATCTCATGTTTTTAGGGCCGGTAAAAATTATCTGGATTGCTTTGATAGGTTTTATTCTGTCATCAGTTATTGACTTTTCTGTAAATACTGGCGGAAAAATTGCTCATATGGGAGGGGCTTTAACCGGATATTATTTTGCCCTGAAATATAAACAGGGAAAAAATATTACTATTGGCTTTCAAAAGATCCTTGATAAATTATTTACACTTTTTCGCAGGAGTTATAAGAGAAAGATGAAAGTAACCCACAAACGGCCATTCAATGATCTTGAATATAATACAAGAAAGGTTGAAAAGCAAAAAGAAATAGACAGGATCCTGGATAAAATTTCAAGTAAAGGATACGATAGTTTGTCAGCGGAAGAGAAGGAAACTTTGTTTAAATCCGGAAATAATAAATAAAATCAATAAAATTCAAAATGTATTTAAATAACCAGAAATAAATTTGAAAAGAAAAAAATAAGAATATTAAAAAAACATTTACAGGAATACCGATAAATTAATGAGAAGGGCCTTTTATATTGTTCTGGTTATATTTAATTTGTTCATTGCATTTTTGTTATTACTTTCTTATCTCTCAACAATTATTTCTCCTGGCCGGATTTGGATGCTTGCGTTTTTTGGATTGGCATATCCTTATTTATTAATTATAAATATCGGATTTATGTTCTTGTGGATCATTAAATTCAAAAAAGCTGTATTTATTTCTTTTATTACAATTCTTATTGGATGGAATCATGTTACAGATTTCATTCCTTTTAAAAGATTTTTATCGGGGATACTTCATGAAAATGAAACCCCTGGATCTACTGATTTAAGGATACTTAGCTATAACGTAAAAGCATTTAATATTTATGATTGGGTTGATGATCCAAAAGTAAAGGATAATATTATTAATCTTATACGCAGT
>CAZLXM010000010.1:5803-59503 GCA_964563105.1 uncultured Bacteroidaceae bacterium | reverse complement strand
CGAATTGGGAAAGAAATACCTCTTCGGACTTTAAGATACCAGATAAATCAGCTTGTTGAAAAGGGCGAATTATCAAAAGAAGGAGAAAAAAAATGGACACGATATTTTATTGACAAATAGTTGCGAAAAAAACAATAAATTGTCAATAGCTTGTTAATAAAAAACCAAAAAATATAAAATGTGATTGATTGATTATCGGATTATTGATTGAATTATTTGTATTGACAAATGCCGGGTAACAAAGAAACCTTATTTTAAGACCATATCTGTGTTTTCCTCGAAAAGAAGCATAAATATTTTGCTTTGAGTAAAAGCGATTTTACCGATAAGGAATATCATGTCGTTGCGAAACATTTAGTTTCTTTTATTCGCAACACACAAGCAGATAAGTACGCAACAATTCAGGAAAACTATGGTACAGATACCGATAGGGAGATTGGAAAAGCATTAAAGGAAGAACTTTCAAAAAATTTACTCTGGCTGATTAAGAAAAATCCACCCTTCTCCCTTTTTTAATTTCTTTTAGCCAACCGCACAAACGGCAAATTTGGTTTTGCCTTACACACATACCGACTCTTCGCAAAACCAAAAGAGCCGCTTTATTTAATCACTTTATTTTGCAGTTCATAATTTATAACTATTTTTATTAACCTTTTTCGTTAATAATATTTATCTTTGCAGTGGAAATAAGTTATAAAAGCCGAAAACTCGAAAAGCAACTAACCGATCCAAAGGAGATGGTAAAATCATTTGGACAGTTGGCTAAGAAGGTGAATCAACGGCTTAAGGACTTAACCGGTGCTGACAATTTAGCGATTATGAGAACCATTCCGGCAGCAAGATGCCACGAACTGACAGGCGACCGCAAAGGCGAATTAGCCGTAGATGTTTCTGGAAACTACCGAATGATTTTTGAGCCTCTCCACGACCCAATACCTAAAAAAGATGATGGCGGTTTGAATTGGGAAGAAGTCTCTAAAATTCAGATTAACGAAATTGAAGACTACCATTAACAAACAGATTATAACAAACAACATGGCAACGACACTTGAAATAGCAAAATCTTTACTCTCCCCTCCTGGCGATACTATTCAGGAACACATAGATTTTATTGGCATGAGCCAGGCTGAACTTGCTGAAAGAATGGGAAGGCCCAAAGAGAAAATTAACGACATCATCAAAGGAAGGGAGCCAGTCACAACGGCAACTGCTTTTCAATTGGAAAAAGTGTTGGGTATTCCTGCAAACTTTTGGCTGAACAGGGAAAAAACATACCGTAAAGAACTGTTTGAATTGCAACAACAAGAAGAACATGAAAAAGAAAAAGACTGGCTGAAACATTTTCCTATAAACGAAATGAGAAAATTTGGCTGGTTGCCCAACACAAGAGAAAAACATGTTTTAGTCGATAGTTTGCTTAAGTTTTTTGGAGTTGCAACACCACAAGAATGGGAATATATATACGTCAAAGCAGAAGTTTCAGTAGCGTTCAGAGTTTCTTTAGCACATACCCAAAGCCCTCATGCTATTTCCGCATGGTTACGTAAAGGAGAAATTCAAGCCAGGGAAATTGAAATTGCGGAGTTTGATAAAAAGAAATTTAAAAATGCTTTAGCCGAAATAAAAGAACTGGCTTTTTTAATGCCTGATGATTTCAACCACCAATTGCAAAATATTTGCGCCAATTGCGGTGTAGCAGTTGTGTTTACACCTAACCTGCCGAAAGCGCCAATTAGCGGGGCAACACGCTGGCATCACAACATACCTGTCATCCAACTTTCCGGCAGGTTTAAAACTAACGATCATTTTTGGTTTACCTTTTTTCACGAAGCAGCACATATCATTTTACATGGTAAAAAGGATGTTTTCCTGGAGAATGTAGAAGGAACTGAAATAGATCAAGATAAAGAAGAAGAAGCAAATATTTTTGCTGCTAAAATATTGTTAACAGAAAATGAACTTCAACAAATTATTGATGCTGCTCCGGTGGATGAAGAAATGATATGCGAGTTTTCTTATAAATTCAGAACTCCGGCAGGTGTTATTATAGGCAGGTTGCAACATTTAGGCCTTATTCCATTTCATATTGGCAATGGTTTAAGGCGAAAAATTGATTTGTTTATTTAAGGATTACAGCAAATAGATGCCAGCATTACACTGGATAGGAAAAGATTAAGTTATCATCATCATATGGATGTTCCGTTTAAGGTATTAGAACACTCCTACAGCTATGATAACGGAACACAGGCAGTACAACTTTTTAATTTTATTAATCATATTCATAAAAAATGTTCTTTTATCATAACAACAATAAAAGCCTGGAAGAATGAGTTAAAATGCTTGATGATGAAGTTATTGCAACTGCTTTGGGTGACAGAATATTATTTCGGTGTGAAGTGGTAAGGTTGCAGGGGAAAAGTTACATGTTAGAAAATCAGAAAACTATTTTTTATTGATAATATTCTTTAAAATATGATGATCTAAACTTAAATCTGCATTCATACGCTTTAATTCTGCATTCTCACGCTCCAATTCCTGAAACCTTTAGGATTGCCTCAGCACATTCGCCTAAATAAAATTAGATTGTAACTGTCACGAGAGAATAAAAAAAGAAAACCTTCCTTTCATCAGAAAATAGTTTAGTTATATTGTTGTTAATCACGTCGTTCTTATGGAACCTCCAAATATCTTTATTCTCTTGTTGTGAACGATAGTACATGGAGGTTTCATCAGAAAAGAAGGTCTCAACTTGTGGTTTCATGAGCAAAAGAAGTGGTCATTTGAT
Source organism: uncultured Bacteroidaceae bacterium (assembly GCA_964563105.1). Lineage (GTDB taxonomy): Bacteria > Bacteroidota > Bacteroidia > Bacteroidales > CAYVTV01. Next base: position 56,718 of record CAZLXM010000010.1, on the reverse strand, counting down.
TAACAAAACTTCTTTTCTTTTTTCTTGAAGGTTCATAACCAGTTCATAGTATCTTGTAACTGGCTGATAATGAATTCTTTTTTGTCGTCGGGGTGGCAGGATTCGAACCTGCGACCCCCTGCTCCCAAAGCAGGTGCGCTAACCGGACTGCGCTACACCCCGTAAAGTTTACCGAAAAAGTAAAACTATATATCGGACGGCAAAGATAAAAAAAAAATGAAAAGTATACTATTTTTTTATCTTTTCAGGGATATCGAAAAATACTTCCGGTATCATTGAAAAATTCTTTTCATTGCCGAATCTGACAGAATGATTATTCAGAAAAGGTCCCGGGTAATGAGTGCTGACAGATGATCATAAGTTTTCCGGGTGAAAGAGTAAGATTATGGCACAAAATTCTCTTCCGGCATTAAACGTAAAATTTTATGTTTTGTTAATTTTTATTTTACGTAATCTGCATCCATTAAAAATTCCAGACTTTTTCTTACACTTTCTAAAGGAGTATAATTATATTTTTCAACTTCCACAATATAATATTTCATACCCGATAACTCTGCTTTTGCAAAAATTGGCTCAAAGTTTATTTTACCGCTGGCACCAACTTCTGCTTCATCCTTAACATGCCATAATTCAAATCTGCCGGGATATCTTGTAAAATAATCCAGAGGATCTTTCCCGCCCTCAATGATCCAATAAATATCAATCTGGAACATTACTTTGGATGGATCTGTATTTTTAAGCATAAAATCATAAACTATTTCACCTTCCAGCTCACTAAATTCTTTTGCATGATTATGATATCCGAAACGAATTCCCTGAGCATTGCATTTTTCCCCCACTATATTGAAATAATCACATGTCTTTTTCAGGGCTTCAAGGCTTTCATAGCTATTGCCTCCCATGGATGCCTGAACAATATATTTTGCACCTGCTGCTTTATGAGCTGCGATACACTCATCCCACCAGCTCATAGTTTCATCCCATTTATCATCTGTTGGTAAAGGTCTTCCGGCATGAGAACTTAATACAGTCATTCCGTTTGCTTCTGCCAGAGCTTTAAATGCCTCCGGTTCCATATTGTAAAATTTACCGTTACCATAACCGGCAGGTTCAACATATTTATATCCCATTTCACCAACTTCTGCAATAGAAGCTGCCGGGTCCAGCTTCATGTTTTCACGGATTGAATATAACTGCAATCCTATATGTTTATCGGGTTTTTCAGTTTTACAGGAACTTATACCACTTACTAAAAGGCTTGAAATTAAAAACAGCTTAAATAAATTCATGTTTAATTTCATAATAAATTTGATTTAATAATTATTATTTATGTAAAGTAATTATGAATTCTGTTATTCTGGTTGATCTTTAGTAATTATTAAAAGATGTTTTCAGGATTCAGGTTTTACTTATTTGGTATTTTTTGGTTTTGCACCAGGATTCGCAATCGTGTCTCTCATTTGAGTGTCTGCTTCGATATTTTTCATCCGGTAATAATCCATTATACCCAGATTTCCGCTTCTGAATGCTTCTGCCATTGCCATTGGGATCTGAACTTCTGCTTCAATAACTTTAGCCCTTGCCTCCTGAGCTTTAGCTTTCATTTCCTGCTCAAGGGCAACAGCCATTGCCCTTCTTTCTTCCGCTTTAGCCTGTGCAATATTTTTATCAGCATTTGCCTGATCCATTTGAAGTACGGCACCAATGTTCTTTCCTACATCAATGTCAGCAATATCTATGGACAGAATCTCAAAAGCAGTGCCTGCATCCAGTCCTTTTTCCAGAACAACACGGGAAATATAGTCGGGATTTTCCAATACTTTTTTATGGTTATCAGATGAACCAATTGATGATACAATTCCTTCTCCGACTCTTGCAAGAACTGTTTCTTCACCTGCACCACCAACAAGTTGTTTAATATTTGCTCTTACAGTAACTCTTGCTTTTGCAATTAATTGAATTCCATCTTTAGCAACAGCAGTAACAGGCGGAGTATTAATTACTTTTGGATTAACAGACATCTGTACAGCCTCAAAAACATCCCTTCCTGCAAGATCAATAGCAGTGGCCATTTTAAAAGTGAGAGCTATATTAGCTTTGCTGGCAGATACCAGTGCATGGACTACCCTTTCCACATGACCTCCGGCAAGATAATGAGCTTCAAGTTCATTTCTGGAAAGATCAATACCTGCCTTGATCCCTTCAATCATAGCCCTGACAATGATCCCGGGAGGTACCTTTCGCCAACGCATAAAAATAAGCTGTAAAAGGCTTATTTTTACTCCTGATACCAGTGCCTGGAACCACAGGCCAATTGGTATGAAATAGAAAATGATCCATAAACCGATAATAGAAACTACAACAATTATAATCCAGGATAGATTTGGTTCCATAACAATTTTATTTAATTGGTTTAACAATAAGTTGGGTGCCGCTAATTTTAATTACTTCCACATCAGTATTGGCATCTACATAACCCGCTATCGACTTTGCTTCCATGACCACTTCATTCACTCTGACCTTTCCAATTGGGGCCAAACGGGTTATTGCCCTTCCTTTGTCTCCCTCTTTGATACTGCCCTCTTCGGGTAATTCATGGCTCGTGCCCTCAATTTTTGTATCCAGCATAACCCGTTTCCATGTACGGGAACGAAGCGAAATACTCAAAACCACCAGGGAAAGAACAAGGGTAGCAACAATAGCCACAATCCCCATAGTGACGCCATGATTTACAAAAGCAAGATAAATACCAGATACAATTAGAATGACAGCTCCAATACCGGCAATAGTAACCCCGGGAATTAATAAAAATTCAACAAGAAATAAAAGAATTCCTAAAATAATCAGAAGAATAATGCCTGCCATCTTTTTATTCAATGATTGTAACTAGTCCTTTTTTATTCAAACCGGACTGCATTTGTTTTAAAGTATTATAATCACCATTCTTAACTTCACTTTTTCCCTTATAATGAGCTATCATAGCGCATTGTTCAGCCTGTATGCCGGTGTGGTTGCATACTTCAATAAGACTCTCAATAACATAGTCAAAAGTATTGACGTCATCATTGAACAATAACAAAACATGTGAATTTGTATCACCCTTATTTTTATTTTTCTGAATAAGAGGCTTCTGTTTTGAATTATCTGCCATATTATATGCTAAATGTAATTTTCAAATTTAGAAAATTAATTCGCAATTGACAAAGAATAAATGGATTTTAATCGGCGAATACCTGCTTAATATTCTGTTTTTTAAAAATGCCAATTATCAATATAACTGTATATTAAATTCTCACTTTCTTTTTTCATACTCATGAACTTTTGCGGGCGGCATTTTCTGGCCATTATACCATGCTACAAGAAAGGCATCACTGTACCCCGCTTTTTTTATTGTTTCCAGCGCCCATGCAGCCTCTTCATAATTATTAAATCTTCCGGCATAATAGCGTATCAGGTTTTTTCCCGGAATAGTTTCAGCATAGACAGGAGAAAAACCTCCAAAAGTATCATGTTTTATTTTATGGCTATAAACTGCTAATTGAACGGAATAAAAAGCTCCAGCCGGGAACGGAAGGTTCATGGGAAACGGATTACTGTCTGAATACGGTGATCTGTCAAGAATTACAAAACCAGACTTTTGAGAATTATTTATTTTCTTCTCTATAGCTCCCTTTTCCCGGGATTCAACTGTCAGATTCGCAGTATCTGTAGATTTTAGTTTTTCTTCAGGTTTTTGAAATTCGGCAACTCCCGGGTCTTCCTGTAAAGTTTTTTTTGAGCTAAAATCAGATTTTGAACCTGAAAGATGAGTTTTTTCATTTCTCTTTCTTGTTTCAATTTCTTTTACAACTTTATATTGTTCATCAGCTTTTAGTTGATATTCTGCTGATTTTTTTTCCCATTCTTCCACGTTTTTCAACAAGTTTTCTTTGATAGTTGCACTGAAAGTTTCTCTGGCCTTTATTCTTGTATCCCTTGACAGGTTAGCAAGGGAATCGGCTTTAAACTGCCAGGTCAGGGCTTCCTTAAGTGCTGAGTTATATGAGTTACCTTCTTCTTTTGGGAGTTTTTCTTCATCAGATAATATTATTATTTCGGACTTTTTAATCATTGGCTCATCAGCCGGCTTTGTATTTTTAATATAATCAGTAAATAACTCCGGTATTTCCGGGAATGATTCAGACTTCTCATGACCTAAACCGGCAATAATTTTTAGCTCTTCCGGATCATTCTGATCAATATCCTGTTTTGAGTCACTGATATTAAGACGGTAAGCTGCATTGAACCCTTCATATCCGCCTCTTTGGGTTACAAGTAATATAGTTCCGGGACCAGTTTCGGACAAATGAAGAAAATCGTCGAAAGGAGAGTTAAATGGGAATCCTATATTTATCGGTACTGACCATATATTTTTCTTTTCATCATAATGAGATTTGAAAATATCAAATCCCCCCATACTGTTATATCCTGTAGATGCAAAATACAGGTCAGGCCCCGAAGGATCAAAATATGGAAGAATTTCATCGGATGAAGTGTTTAATGATGTCAAAGCTTCCATGGGGCCCCACTTTAAACCGTCAATATATTTTACTCTGAATAACTCCAATCCATTTTTTTTATTTTTTCCATAACCTGATATATAAATATAATCTCCACGATTAATATTATCCGGAAGAAAATAATAAGATGCAGGTTCTCCCTGTTTTTCACCGGCTGTCAGCAGTGCTGCAGGTTTTGGCTTTAATTCACCTCCGGTTGATCTTATTTGCCGGATATTTTCTTTATCACTAAATGAAAATAAAGAAGATGCAACTGTTTCATAAGGGATATATTGTTTTGTTAATTCAAGGGCACTCCATGCATGCTGTAATTGCCCCTCACCATCAAGTGATCTTTTCTCCTGTTTTGAAGCAAGGTTCAGAAATTTTTCAAAAGCATTTTTGGCTTCATTAAATTGATAATTAAGCATATAAATTCTGCCTAGAAAATAAAATGCATCTGAGGAAACATTGGGCCTTGTTGTAGCAAAATTCAATAATTCAGCAGCTTTATCCAGATTTTGGTTCAACATGAGCAGACAGGTCCCGGTATAATAATTATATTCGTAATCCTTTGGATATCTTTTTAATAAAATCTCATACAATTCCAAAGCATCGGCATACATACCCTGCTGATAATATTTCGCTGCATTGGCTTTCATTACAGGGCCTGAATATTCTGTTTGAGCATGTATATCCAAAACTGCAGCAACAATTAAAAGAAATGGAAATAAGGCTTTTAAAATATTATTTTTAATCATAATAAATATGGTATAATTATTCACTTTATAAATTGAATCTTAATTCTGCCAAAATAAAAAATAAACAATTATATTTAGAAAAACCTTTCAGTAAGTTTTAAACGAAATAAGAAAAGTGCTGTTCTTTCCATATTTTTAGTTAATAAAAATATTATTTGTTGAATCTGTAATTATTTAATACCATGAATTTAATTATTAAAAGTTTGAAAACATGGATCCATCCTGTCCTGTTTTTTTTCCTGATCAGTTTCATCACATATAACTGCAAATCTGATGAATCTGGCAACATACTAATAAAAACTCATGGTTTTATTTATGAAATAGGAAAGGATGGGACAAATTTTCATTTTATTGATAAAAAAACAGGTGTAGATTATCTTGCAAAAGAAAATGATTCAAAATGTGCTTATATAATTTTTGATGGTCAACAGTATGACATTACATCATTAAGCCTGAAAAAGGGCCATCTTTATATGGATTTTGGTATTTCAGATATTCAGGCTGTAATTGAGATTAAGAGGAACAGGGATAATGTCCGGTTCAGGGTGGTAACTGTTAACGGTGAACCTGAATCATTAGTTTTTTTAAATGTACCTTTAAATTTGGAAGGTATGCCTTATGAGCCCTTTGCTGCCTGTGTTCTTTCCATGAATTTGTACACTCATGTCAGACAATTACCAGCTTTACAAACACAACTCCGGGCTGCATGCTATCAAAGATTTGGGTTTGAAGGTGCAGAAATTACCCTTATAGGGGTCCCGGGAGAAAAAATGACAGCCACAATCCGTAAAGTTATTAAAAATGCTGATGATATCCCCTTTTCTGATAAAGGAGGAGCATGGGCATTAATGCAGAAAGAGGGTTATGGTTCTTATCTTATGAATTTCGGCACATTAACTGAAGAAACAATTGATGACTGGATAAGTATGTGCAGAAATCTTGGATTTAATCAGATTGATAATCATGGTGGAGGTTCTTTTTTTCGTTTTGGCGATTTTGTACTTAATAAAGAAAAATGGCCTGAGGGATGGGAAGCTTTTAAACGTATAAATGCACGTCTGCATGATGAAGGTATCTCTTCAATATTTCATACTTATGCCTTTTTTATTGATAAAAACTCTGAATATGTAAGCCCTGTTCCTCATGAGAATCTTGGCAGCTTCCGCTCATTTACTCTTGCCAGGCCTGTAAATGAAGATGATACAGAAATAGTTGTGGAAGAATCAACTGAAGATATCTCAATTATAACAGGATTTTTTGTAAGAAATAGCCTTAGTCTGCGAATTGGTACTGAGTTAATAGAATTCAGCGATGTTACAAGGGTTCCTCCCTATACTTTTACCGGATGCAGGCGGGGTGTTCTTGGGACAAAAGCTTCCCCGCATGCAGAAGGGGATACAGCTTTTCATTTACGCGAAATGTTCGGAAGATTTGTTCCCGATCCTGAAAGCCCCTTGTTCGATGAAATAGCAAAAAAAACTGCAAACATTGTGAGTGAGTGCAATTTTGACGGCTTATATTTTGATGCAATTGATGGAAGTGACATTCTTGGAGGAGAAGAAAATTTCTGGTATTATGGTACTAAATTTATTTTTGAAGTAGCAAGGCATCTGAAGAAGCCTGTTGGAATGGAAATGAGTTCAATGTCGCATCATTGGTGGCATTATCGTTCAAGATGGCAGGCATGGGACCGCCCTGTGCGTGGTTATAAGCGTTTTGTGGATATTCATTCAGCCGCGATCAAATCTACCCGACTATTTCTTCCGGCTGAAATCCGGTCAAATGAAAATGAGCACGGATTATGGCGGGGCCATACACCTTTGATTGATAAATATGCTGCAGTTGAGAATGGCAGTCTCCTGCTTCCCTTGCATTTTGGGTGGTGGGGAAATCAAACATGGAACCCTCCACAGGTGGAGATTAGTTTCCCGGATGATATTGAATATCTGTGCTGTAAAATGATTGGGAATAATGCCGGGCTTTCCATGCTGGGAGGAGTTGATGAAAAAACACTCGCAGCAAATCCCCTGTTTAAAAGATTGATCCCAATTATAAAACAATATGAGGAACTCAGACATGAAAATTATTTCAATGATTCTGTCAGGGCATTGCTTCGACAACCCGGTAAAGAATTTTCCTTGTTTAAAGAAGAAAATGGAAAATGGAATTTTAAGCCGGTTTCTTATGATAAACATAAAGTATCAGGATTAAATCATCCTTCAGCGGAATGGAAAGTGAAAAATAATTTCAGGGAACAAGCTGTAAAGCTCAGGCTGGAAGCATTAATGTCGGTTAAGCCTTTCAATGATCCGGATAATGTTGTTCTGGCTGAATTCCATGCCCCCGGGGAATTTAAATATGAAGGAAGCGCTCAGGGAATTAGCGGGGATATTAATACAAACACCGGTAAAACGGGGGAACCAACCGGAATTTTTTATGCAAATAATTCCTCTGATAATCCACGGGAAGGCATGTGGATAAAAATGGAGAAAAAATTTGAGCCTTCTTTAAATATTATAAATAATAAGGCCCTTGGAGTATGGGTTAAGGGCGATGGAAACGGGCAGCTTCTTAATCTCAGGCTTGAAAGCCCTAAACATCTTTCACATGGGGCACGCGGGGACCATTTTATCAAAATCGATTTTAGCGGTTGGAAATATTTTGAACTTGTTGAAATTGAATCTTCTGAATTTAGTAATTATATCTGGCCCGACTCAGGCTTTTATGTTTACGATTCCTATCGGCATCAGGTAAATTTTAATTATGTTGATAAATTACAGCTCTGGTATAATAATCTTCCCCCCGGAAAAGAAGTAAATTGCGAAATAGGCCGGATCAAAGCCTTACAGATGGTCCCTTTCTCAATTTCTAAACCCGCCCTGACAATAGGTGATGATACTATTATTTTTCAGGCAAATATGGAATCAGGGATGTATCTTGAATTTATGGGGGCAAATGATTGTAAACTATATGGGCCAAAAGGGGAATTCATTCAGGACGTAAATTTTGAAGGAAATATTCCTGTATTAAAAAAGGGAGATAATGTCGTTTCTTTTTCGTGCAACGGACCTCAGGAAATTAACACCCGGATGCAGATAACGGTTATCAGTGAGGATAAAGCTTTGGATATAAATAATTAAAATGAAAAAAATGAACCCAAATAACTAAGGTATTAATTACAAGTATCATTAATAACTCTTGTTTTTTGCAAAATCATATATTATTTAAAGATGATCAATAAACTTTCCAAAAAAAGGCAGAATGAAATTTGTTAATATGCAATGGATTAGTGATCAGATTGAAAACGAATATTCCTGCAATCATGGCTAACCAAAAATAATTTCTACCTTCGTAAATAAAAGAAACCTGAATTTTAAATTGTATAATGCTACAATCTTATATGATAATGACTATTGGTAATATTCCGATATTCAATAAATCAATATCAGGTTGACAGGCTAAATATTATAAACTGAAAAAACTATTCATCATGAAAAAGTTGTCCTTTATTTCTTCAGCATTTTTTACAATAATAATTTTGTTCCTCTTTGCCGCTTTTATGAATGCAGATTCTGAGGCAGCAAATATTAGGGTTGCTTCAGAAAAATCTGTTATTAAATTGTTTAATGGAAAAAACCTGGATGGCTGGTATACTTTTATAAAGGGTAGAGGACGTGATCTTGATCCAAAAGGAGTATTCACTGTAAAAAAGAATATGATAAGAATTTCCGGAGAAGAATATGGCTGTATTACTACAAATGATGAATTTGATAATTATAAGTTAATTCTTGAATATAAATGGGGCAGGGCCACATTCGCCCCCCGGATTGATAAGGCACGTGATTGTGGTGTTCTGTTTCACTCACAGGGAGAGGATGGCGGATATAGCGGGACATGGATGTATTCTATTGAATGTAATATCATTGAAGGCGGGACCGGAGATTTTATTGTTGTGGGTGATGGCAGTTCGGCTTTCTCAATAACATGTCCTGTTGCTCCGGAAAAGCAAGGGAATTCATATATTTTTATGTCCGGGGGAAATTCTGTTACTATTAACAGGGGAAGGATTAACTGGTATGGAAGGGATCCGGAATGGAAAGATATTAAAGGATTTCGGGGTGTTAATGATGTGGAAAAACCAGTTGGAAAATGGAATCGCCTTGAATGCTCAATAAAAAACAATGAAATTCTTATTTATTTGAACGGTCAACTGGTTAATCAGGCAATTGATGTAAGGCCGGCTAAAGGAAAAATTCAGATACAATCGGAAGGGGCTGAAATATTTTTTAGAAAGGTTGATTTGATCCCTCTTTTATAAATAATGTAAATTTAAAAACAATTTAGTTTGAAATATTGTTAATAAACTTTCAAATTGACGAACGGAATAATTCATTTTGAATTAGTAAATTTACGGTTAATCACAAAAAAATGAGAAAATTAAAAATTGGTGATAAAGCTCCTGATTTTACTGCCAAAGATCAAAATGGGAATGATATTTCCTTAAGCAGTTTTGCAGGTAAAGTATTGGTCCTATATTTTTATCCTAAGGATAATACTCCCGGATGTACTGCCCAGGCCTGTAATCTGAGAGATAATTACAGTGAACTTCTAAAAAAAGGATTTGCAATTGTAGGTATAAGTGCTGACACTGATTTATCACATAAAAATTTTTCTGATAAATATAATTTACCATTTCCTCTGATCGCTGATCCGGATAAAAAGATAATAAAAGATTACGGAGTTTGGGGAGAGAAGAAAATGTACGGGAAAACTTATGAAGGTATTTTTAGGACTACCTTTATTATTTCAGGAGAAGGTAAAATAGAAGAAATCATTGATAAAGTAAAAACAAAGGATCATAGCAGGCAGATTTTTGAGAGTTTATGACATTAAGATAAATAATGGAGATATGAGTAAAGAAACAAACGAAAAGGTGAATGTTAATTCAGAAAAAATGAAGGTTTTGCAATTGACCCTTGATAAGATTGAAAAGGGCTATGGTAAGGGAGCAATTATGAAACTGGGAGACAATGCGATTATGGATGTTCCTGTTATTCCATCGGGATCCATAGGCCTTGATGTCGCACTTGGTATTGGGGGTTATCCCAGGGGAAGGGTGATTGAAATTTATGGCCCGGAATCTTCCGGAAAAACAACGCTCGCCATTCATGCAATTGCTGAAGCACAGAAAGCTGGCGGGATCGCAGCTTTTATTGATGCAGAACATGCATTTGACCGTTTTTATGCTTCCAAACTTGGGGTAGATATTGAGAACCTTCTGATATCCCAGCCGGATAACGGAGAACAGGCATTGGAGATCACAGATCATTTGATCAGATCAGGAGCTATTGATATAATTGTAATTGACTCTGTTGCAGCGTTAACTCCAAAAGCTGAAATTGAAGGCGAGATGGGTGATTCAAAAATGGGCCTGCAGGCCAGATTAATGTCACAGGCATTAAGAAAGCTGACTGCCAATATTAACAAAACAAACACCTGTTGCATGTTTATAAACCAGTTGAGAGAGAAAATAGGCGTTATTTTTGGTAACCCGGAAACTACTACCGGCGGTAATGCACTGAAATTTTATTCCTCAGTGAGAATTGATATTCGAAAGATTGGACAGATCAAAGAAGGAGAAGAAATTTATGGGAGCCGGACAAGAGTAAAAATTGTAAAAAATAAACTTGCCCCTCCCTTTAAAAGAGCTGAATTTGACATTATGTATGGCGAAGGAATATCACGTTCAGGTGAAATTATTGATCTTGCCGTTGAAAATAATATTGTTAAAAAAAGCGGTTCATGGTATAGTTATGGAGATACCAAACTTGGCCAGGGTCGCGACGGAGTTAAACAACTCATACTTGATAATCCTGAATTGTCAGAAGAGATAGAAAGGAAAATTAAAGAAGCTCTAAAAGCTCAAAAATAGTTGGATTTTTCATTGATTTTTTCCTTTAAAGGAAAAAATATAATTCCCGGAAATAAATTTTCTTAATTTTTGTCTGATAATTATTAAATAATTTTAATTTTTCCGGAAATTTATTAAGATGAACAACTCCTATCCTTAAATAAATTCCTTTTGTTAATATATTCTTCATAAATTAGCTCAATATTAAATTTGAGTATTTATGAAAAGTTTACATTTTATCCTGCTTTTTGTTTTTATTCTTATTACAGGCGGATGCAAAAAAAATGGGGATAAAACTGATGAAGTCATTGATTTCCCTAAGTATCTTTCTGAAAAGGAAATTGCTGACGGCATTCTAACACCTGAAATATTATGGAAATTCGGACGTCTTGGTGAATTTGTTCTTTCGCCTGATAACAAAACAGTTTTATATACAGTTACCTGGTATGATGTTGAAGCGAATAAAAGTATCTCTGATATTTATTCAATTGATGTTAATGGTGGTGAAGCTGTAAAATTAACAAACTCTGATGATTTTTATTATAATGTCAGATGGACAAACGACGGCAGAAGAATTGCATTTATCGGTTCATACAACGGAAGTACACAAATTTTTGAAATGAATAGCGATAAAACCGGTAAATTACGTATCACCGATATAAAAGGCGGATTAAACGGATTCGAATTTTCACCTTCGGGCGACAAGTTATTTTTTATTAAAAGAGTAAAAATTGATGATACAAGTGCTGATGTCTATCCAGATTTACCAAAAGCTAATGTGAGAATAATTGAAGACCTCATGTACAGGCACTGGAACAGGTGGAATGATGGAAGCTATTCCCATATCTTTATAGCAGATCTGAATTCTGAAAGACTTATTAAAGGAAAAGATATTATGGAAGATGAACCATGGGATGCTCCAATGTCAGCTTTTTTTGATCAGGCTGAGATAAATTGGAGCCCCGATGGCCGGTACATTGCTTATACATGCAAGAAAATGAAAGGTAAAGATTATGCATTAAGTACAAATTCAGATATTTATCTTTATGATACAGAAACGGAAATTACTGAAAATTTAACACGGGGCTTAAAAGGATATGACCGTTATCCGGTTTTTTCTCCTGATGGAAATTTACTTGCATGGCAGAGCATGGAAACTCCGGGATTTGAATCAGATAAAGACAGGCTTTTTGTTATGGACTTAAAAACTGGTAAAATGAATTATGTCACTGAGAAATTAGATCAGGACGCATCCAATTTGCATTGGTCGGATGATGCCTCGAAGATATATTTTATATCAGGAATTAAGGCAACCTACCAGATATATTGTGCAGATCCGGAATCTAAAGACATAAGGCCTGTAACTACGGGGACTCATGATTATAACTCCTTTATAAAAGGAAATAATTTTTTAATCGGGAATAAAATGTCCATATCAATGGCCTCTGAGCTTTATAAAGTGGATATTTCAACCGGCGAAGAGTTAAGATTAAGTTATATTAATGAGGGAATTTACAGAGATATTACTATGGGAGAGGTTGAGGAAAGGTGGATAAAAACCAGTGATAATAAACAAATGCTCGTTTGGGTGATTTATCCTCCTGATTTTGACCCTCAAAAAAAGTATCCTGCCCTATTATACTGCCAGGGAGGCCCCCAAAGTGCTGTCAGTCAGTTTTTCTCTTTTCGATGGAATTTTCAGTTAATGGCTGCAAACGGATATATTGTTGTTGCCCCAAACAGGCGCGGACTACCAACTTTTGGTAAAAAATGGAATGACCAGATAAGTGGTGATTATGGGGGGCAGAATATAAGAGATTATCTTAGTGCAATTGATGCTGTAAGTAAAGAACCTTTTGTTGATGAAAACCGTTTGGGTGCAGTTGGGGCCAGCTATGGCGGATATTCTGTTTTTTATTTGGCAGGACATCATAAAGGCAGATTTAAAGTATTTATTTCCCATTGCGGAGTGTTTAATTTTGAAAGTATGTATGCATCTACAGAAGAAATGTTTTTTGTAAATCATGATTATGAAGGTGCATTTTGGGAAAAACCTCGTCCTGTAAGTTATAGATTCTCTCCTCACCTGTATCTTGATAAATGGGATACACCTATAATGATTATTACCGGGGAACATGATTACAGAATACCCTACACCGAAAGCCTTCAGGCTTTTAATGCTGCCCAGTTAAGAGGGATACCAAGTAAATTATTATTTTTCCCGGATGAAACACACTGGGTTACAAAGCCTCAGAATAGTATTTTATGGCAAAAAGAATTTTTTAAATGGCTTGATCAATGGTTAAAATAATAATGAAATAAATATAGATATATTTTAATACCTAACATGAATGGATTTTTTGGATTTTTGTTGCATGCTATATTTATCGCAACATTCTGTTTTTTATTTGTTATAACAATAATTATCCTCAAACCATTCCGTATTCATCGGAAAAGACCGGTATCCACTATCATTTATAAGATAAGCTATCTTTTTTATCTCCTGGCCTTTCTGCTTCTGGCCTATAAAGTCATATTCTATTCGGTTAAACCCGGGAATTTTGAAAATATTTCATTTGATAAAGGATATCTTTTTTATTATATAATGGTAATTATTGCATTCCTGCTGCCTAATCTGGCAATTATGATACGTAGAAAAATAAGCGGAATGCGTATTCTTTATAATTATATCTTTTCTATTATCAATGTTTTAATTGCTTTGTTTCTTGTTTATCTTATTTATTTATTAAAAATATAAATAGTATAAATTTTATTTAAGATTAATTATTCTTTTAATATATTCATACTAAATTCAATTTTTTCTTCCAGGTCCATTTCCCCGTCTATCCAGTGAATAATTATACCTTCTCTTTCCATTTTCCTGAACCAGGTCATTTGTCGTTTGGCAAATTGATGAATAGCAGTATTTAAACCTTCAAACATTTCTTCATAACTGATTTTACCTGTTATATACCATGTAAGATACTTATATTCAAGTCCGTAAGAGACTAAAGTATCGGGAGATATACCTGAATTTATTAATTTTCGGGCTTCTTCTATCATCCCTTTTTGCAATCTGTCTTTAAGTCTTATGGTGATCCTTTCTCTACGCTTTTCCCTGCTATATTTTATTCCCAGCACTATCGGCCTGAGATCAGGAAAGTAAGTGTTTGTATCTGGATTCTCCTTTATATACTTCTCAATCTCAATAGCTCTTAATAATCTTTTTTTATTTCCTGTATCTGTAACATTATGAAGACTTTTTAATGAAGATAAAATGTTAGTGAGTTCAGGGATGCTTTTTCCTGAAAGATCTTTTCTAAGCTCTTCATTAACCGGAACACTAATAAGTTTATATCTTTTTATTACAGCATCAAGATATAAGCCGCTCCCTCCACAAAGAATGGCCTGCTTACCTTTTGATTGTATTTCATTCCATGCCCTGATAAAATCGTTTTGATATTCATAAACGTTATACTCATAGCCAGGATTTACCAAATCTATCAGATAAGCCTTTATTTTCTCTCCATTAATTAAATAATCTTCATAATCCTTTCCTGTTCCTATATCCATATATTTATATACTTGGCGGGAATCTGCACTAATAATCTCTCCATTGAGCTTTTTCGCCAGGGCGGCAGCAAAAGATGTTTTGCCTGCTGCGGTATGGCCAAGGACTACAATAAGCCTTGGCGGGGATGAATAAGGCATAGTCAGATAATTTAGTTTTAAATTAATCCTGAAAATTAGTTAAATTTGTCTTCTTATCCGAACGGAAAGTGAAACATCAAAATATTATAAATATAAGGAATAAGCGGGCTTTTCATGATTTTGAAATACTGGAAAAGTTTATAGCCGGTTTGGTATTGGCCGGAACTGAGGTTAAATCTGTACGTCTTGGTAAAGTCAGCCTTTCAGATTCATACTGCCATTTTTTAAGGGCTGAGCTTTTTGTAAAGAATATGCAGATCACTGAATATGCATTTGCAAGTTTTTCCAATCACAGCCCGGGAAGAGAAAGGAAGCTTCTTCTAAACAGAGTCGAATTAAAACGCCTTGAAAGAAAAGTTAGGGAAACTGGCCTGACAATTGTACCTTTAAGAATATTCATTTCAGAGAGAGGTTTTGTAAAAATGGAGATTGGCCTTGCAAGAGGAAAAAAACTCTATGATAAGAGAGAAACCATAAAACTGAAAGATACAAAACGCCAGTTCGAAAGAAATCAGAAATTAAAATAATTACTGTGCAAAGAAAAATCTGTTTAATTCATAAATATCTTCCACACTAAAATCCAATTTATAATCAAAATAATTATCAATTGCATTTAGTAATTCATCAAAGGAAATATATCCGTCATTATCCTGGTCTAAAAGCTTGAATTTTTCGGGAATTTCTGTTACTGTTCCTTTCTGGTAACCTTTACCTACAGTTTCAAAATAAGCACTAACATAATCGCGGCTCATTGCATCTTCCCTTTTTTCAAGTATTTCCATAAACTGTTCTTCTGTTATTGTAACTCCATGATCATCTGTCCATGCGCCCGGGGCAGTATTTGGCTCTTTATCAAGATAATCAGGTACACCGTCATTATCACTATCCAGGGGGCAGCCCCTTAAATCAACAACAACACCAACAGGGGTACCCGGACAATCGTCTTCAGCATCCAAAACAAAATCCCCGTCTTCATCACCAAACATTATATCATCAAACTCAATTTCAGCATATAATTTTTCAATGATTTTTTCTTTTGGTTGTGAAAATAAATCCAGATGAACAGTAAAATAATTAAAGGAAAAAATGTCATTTCGTTTATCTCCTTTGATATGTGTGCCTTTTGAACTTACATTATCAAGAAAATCAGTCAGCGTAAAATGCATTGATGTTCCCAGACGGCATGAAACCCGGTCAGAAATAGTGAAATTTAAGCCTGCATCTACCGGAAAGGAGAAAGTGTTTTTACTATAATCCCCTAATCCATATTGCTCTTTTTCCCAGGTTTTCAGGTCAGTTTCGTATTTATAATCTCTTCGGATAATAATCCCTGGCTGAGTTGTACCCAGAGATTCAGGAATATTACGGATTGTCCCGTCAGACCAATAATTATAAAATGTTCCGTTTTCATCTGAGAGATCACCTTTAGGTGCGAATTGGATATTTTCTAAACCTGTTGATAAAAAAGGAGTTATCCAGCCATTTTTTTTGAAGAAATGACTAAATGTATATTCGACATTAACTCCAATGTCTATCAGTTCTGTTTTAAAATTTATATTTGAACTTAAATCCGAATAAGATCGGCTATTACCTGAGAGTGTGCCATTGATAAGGAAAAAGTTTACTTTATAGTTCCTTTTACGGTCAATAAATGTTGAAACATTAACTTTGAAGGCATTATCTCCAATTAGTGGATTATAATAATTATTACGAATATCACCATGAAAATTTATAACACCTGTTCCAAATCCGATAACAGGTTTATAAATAGGATTTTCAATCAGGATTTTTTCTTTTAGCAGATCATCATATGTTTCTTCCTGAGCTTTAAGAGAAGACAGGAATAAAATTGAAATAATAATGAAAGTAATCAGCCTTCGCATATTATTGCCTTGATATTTTAAGACAAGTATTTTTAACGATACCATTTTTGGCTGCTTAACATTAGCGCCTCCTGAACAGTTATCCTTTTACCTGTATTATAAGCAGATACAAATGCGTCGTTAATCCGTGTGTTTTTCCAGATCAGGTTCCGATAATCCCTGGCTTCTTTGTATTCTTTAAATGATCCTACTGAATATTTACGCCAACCCTCATGAAACTCCAGTTTAACATCTTCTTTTATGGCAAGTTGGGTGAAATATTTTTGGATATCAATTGGCTTATGCCCCGCTGCTAATTGAACCCTGAAATATACACCAGTTTCCGGTTGAAGTATATAGAGTTCATCTGACTTTATTTTTTCCATTCCGGCAACCATTTTCTTCTCACTTACTTGTGTTTTTGTTGTTGGCTTTACCACCTCCTCAACTTTTTCATTTACCGGAACTGTTTTAACGTTATTGTCAGTATTTGTCTGATATTTTATTTGTTCATTTGTAGCAATTGTTTTATGATCAGGTTCTATTTCAGCAATCTCGAGTATTTTGGTTTGATTACCGTCAATGTATGAAAATGAACCGGAGATTTTTAGGTCTTCAGGCTTTTTGTTTTTGTCTGCAAGCAGGTTGTACTTAATTGAAAATTCGTTATTTTCCGGCAAATTCATCCATAAAATTTTAATTGTATTATTTTCAAAACTGAAAACCCCATTTTCTGTGTCTATTTCACTGGCACTATATCCATCCGGGATATATTCTTCAATTTTTGCAAACTTATTGAGATCTCCTTTTTTAATAAATAATTCTACAGTAGTATTTCCTGAAAGTGTTTGCCCGGAGATTTTACGGGTAATTGACAGATTATGTCCATCAGCATTTTTTTTCAATTGAGATAGAAATTGTTTTTGATAGTCCTGTATATCAATCAATTGATCAACTGATAGTTGTGGATCAGGGATTATTGAAATTGGATGGGAAGTATTAAAAGTAATATTTTTTCTTTCATTTCCTTCGATGTATGAGAATTCTGCACTCAGGTCGAATGAACCTTTCAATCGTTTATCAACTTTTATTTTATAGCTTATTGTAATTTGGTCATCTTTAGGCAATTTCAGCCATATAATACGTACTCTTTGATTTTCAAAGGAGAAATCTGCATTTGTTGTGGATATCCTTTCTGCCGTAAGTCCATAAGGCAGGTCTTGCTGGTATCGTGAAAAACTTTCGAGGGCCCCTTTGTCCAAAGTTAGTAAAACATGAAATTCTTCCCCGGCTTTAACTTGTTCGGGTACTCCCATCTTTAGTTCAATATTCTGATGGACAAAAAACGAAATTAATAATGCTATTACAGCGTTTATTAGTAGTATTAGATACCTGATCATGATATTTTTAAATATGCAATAACAATGTTAAGAGTTATCTCAAAGATCATGAATATTTTCATACTTAAAATATCAACAAAAGCCGGATATTATTAACAATTATCACGTGATTTGTAGTTTCATTGTGGCTCTCCGGTAAAAAGAATGATTCTCAGAAGTTTGGGCTTAACAGGTATTTGCTGTAAAACTGGTCAATTACCTCAACAGCTTGTTCAGCAGTGTCAACAAGTTTAAAGATCTCCATATCTTCCGGAGATACATTTCCTTCTCTTTCGAGCATAACATTTTTGATCCATTCTATTAATCCCGACCAATAATCAATTCCGACGAGAACAATTGGGAATCTTCCTATTTTTTCTGTCTGAATTAGTGTAAGGGCTTCAAATAACTCATCGAAAGTTCCAAATCCGCCGGGCAGGACAATAAAGCCCTGTGCATATTTCATAAACATTACCTTTCTTACAAAGAAATGTTTAAAAGTTATTAGCTTATCAGCATCAATAAAAAAGTTTGGGGTTTGTTCGAAAGGCAGGTCTATATTAATTCCAACACTCCGGCCTTTTCCCCGTTTTGCCCCAAGGTTCCCTGCTTCCATTATACCGGGCCCGCCACCTGTTATAACTCCATAACCATGTTGGGTAAGCTGAAAAGCAATGTCTTCGGCAAGCTGATAATATTTGGTGCCTGGTTCGGTCCTGGCTGATCCAAAAATGGAAACACATGGCCCAATGCTGCCCAACTTTTCAAAACCTTCAACAAATTCGGCCAATATTTTAAAGATCTGCCATGAATCCTGCGTTTTAAGCTCATTCCAGTCACGTTGTTTAAAGGCTCTGATTATTTTCTCTTCATTTGGTGTTGTCATAATTAATTTTTCTATTCTGATAATAAATTTTTTAATTCTTTGGCCAGAAAAAGTCCTGTATATGAATTTTTATTTTTAGCCAGTTCTTCCGGAGTGCCGCAGGCAATTATATATCCGCCGGATTCACCACCTTCTTTACCAATATCAATAATATAATCTGCTGTTTTAATTACATCCATATTATGTTCAATCATAATAACGGTATTTCCTTTATCCACTAACCTTTCAATTACTTCAAGTAAAATTCTTACATCTTCAAAATGAAGTCCTGTAGTTGGTTCATCCAACATATATAGTGTTTTTCCTGTTTCTTTTTTAGCAAGTTCGGCAGCCAGTTTTATCCTTTGTGACTCACCACCCGAAAGAGTAGTGCATGGCTGGCCCAGTGTAATATATCCCAATCCTACATCCTTCATTGTTTTAATCTTTCTTGAAATTGCAGGTATGCCTGAAAAAAAGTCAAGAGCCTGATCGATAGTGAGATTTAATACCTCACTTATAGATTTCCCTTTATATTTTATATCAAGTGTTTCCCGATTATATCTTTTTCCATTACAGTCTTTGCATTTAACATATACATCAGGTAAAAAATTCATTTCAATTGTTTGAACCCCGGCCCCTTTACATGTTTCACAACGTCCTCCGGGTACATTGAAGGAAAATCTTCCTGCATTGTATCCTCTGACCTTTGCTTCCGGTGTTTGCTCGAATAATTTTCGGATATTCCCAAATACTCCCGTATAAGTTGCCGGATTAGATCTGGGTGTACGGCCTAGAGGTTCCTGATCTACTTCAATTACCTTATCAATGTTTTCAATTCCTTCAATTGCATCATACTCCAGAGGTTCTTTTAGAGAGTTATAAAAATGTTTACTTAATGCAGGCTGTAAGGTTTCATTTATTAAGCTCGATTTTCCGCTTCCTGACACACCAGTAATGCAAATGAATGATCCTAAAGGGAATTCAACATTCAGATTTTTTAAATTATTACCTCTTGCCCCATTTAAACGGAGAGTTTTTCCATTGCCCTTCCTTCTTTCTGAGGGCAATGGAATTGTCTTGTTGAAAATTAGATAATCAGAAGTTAAAGAATCAGATGTATGAATTATCTCAGGAGGCCCGCAGCTTACAATGTGACCACCATGAATGCCGGCAAGGGGCCCCATATCAACAATATAATCAGCTGATTCGATCATTTCACGATCATGCTCTACAACGATAATTGTATTTCCTGTATCCCTTAGCTTTTTAAGTGTATTAATAAGTTTAAGATTATCTCTTTGATGTAATCCAATACTGGGTTCATCGAGAATATAAAGAACATTGACAAGTTGTGAACCTATTTGTGTTGCCAGGCGGATCCTCTGACTTTCTCCGCCTGATAAACTACGGGCTGTACGATTTAAAGAAAGATAATCAAGACCAACATCTGTTAAAAATTTAATACGGTTTCTTATCTCCTTTAAAATATCTTTAGCAATAATATTTTGCTTTTCTGATAAAAATAATTCGATATCACTAAACCATTCTTTTAGTTGTTTAATATCCATTGCAGCCAGTTCAGCAATATTTTTGGAATTTATTTTAAACTGAAGGGATTCCATTTTTAATCTTGCCCCCCGGCATTCAGGACAGATTACTTTGGAAACAAACTGATTTGCCCATTTTTGTTCTCTTTGGGTATTATCATTACCATTATGGTTTTGTATATAATTTATGATTCCGTCAAAACTAAGATAGTAATTACTGGTTTGCCCCAAAGGGGTAGCAGTAAGTTTATATGCTTCCTCTGAACCGTAAAGAATTTTAGTTAATGCATCTTCTGATATATCTTTTAAAGGTGTATTTACAGTAAAACCATATTTGTTGATAATCGCTTCAATTTGCCAGAATATCAGAGTATTTTTATATGGCCCTAAGGGGGCTAATCCGCCCTTTTTAATGCTTAACTCATCATTTGGAATAATCCGGCTTATATCAACTTCACTTATTTCTCCCAGCCCGTTGCACCGGGGACATGCGCCTTGTGGAGAATTGAATGAAAAGCTATGTGGAGCGGGTTCATTATATGAAATACCTGTTGTCGGGCACATGAGCTGGCGGCTGTAAAAACGGGCCTCATTATTATCCTGCTCCAGGATCATGATAATACCCCTGCCTTGTTCCATGCCTGTTTTTAGTGATTCTTTAAGCCTTTTTATTTCATTTCCGTCAATTTCAAGTTTGTCTATAAGAAGTTCAATATGATGAGCTTTGTAGCGGTCTGTTTTCATGCCGTAATATAGCTCTTCAATTTTCCCGTCTATCCTTACATACAAATAACCTTTTTTACGGAATGATTCAAAAAGCTCCTTATAATGTCCCTTTCTTCCTTTAATTATCGGTGCAAGAAGATATATTTTTTTTCCTGCATATTTATCAGAAATAAGCTGAATGATTTGATCATCAGTGTATTTCACCATTTTCTCGCCTGTTTCATAAGAAAATGCTTCAGAAATTCTGGCATACATAAGCCTTAAAAAGTCATAAATTTCTGTAATGGTCCCAACAGTAGAACGCGGATTTTTATTTGTGGTTTTCTGTTCAATAGAAATAACCGGGTTAAGACCGGTAATTTGGTCTACGTCAGGGCGCTCCATGGTTCCAAGAAATTGCCTGGCATAAGCCGACATAGTTTCCATGTATCTTCTCTGACCCTCGGCATAGATGGTATCAAACGCAAGGGATGATTTCCCGCTTCCACTTAAACCGGTTATTACAGTGAGCTTATTCCTGGGTATGTCAACATCAATGTTTTTCAGGTTGTGTACCCGGGCACCTAAGACATGTATCCATTTATTATTAATGCCATTCTGCATATTAAAATTTGCTATTCAGTAGTATTCTCCGGAAAAGAGAAATTCTGGTCCGGTTCAGAATATTTGAAAAATCCTTTTCTGGGGATCTTAATAAAATAGGTTTTTCCACTCCGGTTAGTCAGTTTTGTATCCCTAAGCCAGGGGTTCATGTATTTAAGTATTTTATAGCTTATACCATACCTTTTGGCAAATTCTGCAAAATTGCTAACCTCTCCGTCTATAGTTACTTCATAATATGGAATAGCAGGATACAGATCTTTTTCTTTTAAAAAGAATCCAAAATCCTCCGGATTGGAAAGGATCATTTTAAATGCAAGTATTCTGAATATATATCTTGCAGTCTCTTCGCTAAGGAGCAGGTCATAATAGTTTTTTTCTTCCTGCCGGCCTATTTGCCGGTTTATTCCTGCCCTGCCTGCATTATATGAAGCTGCTGCCATAGTCCAGCTCCCATATAATTTATATGACTCCATTAAAAATTTGCATGCTGCTTCGGTTGATTTTTCCAAATGATAACGCTCATCAACCTCATTATTAATTTCAAGTCCGCATTCTTTGCCTGTTGATGCCAGAAATTGCCAGATACCATGAGCCCCTGCCGGAGATATAACATTAGTCAGGCCACTTTCGGCAAGAGGAAGAAATTTAAAATCATCAGGAATATCATACTTCCTGAGAATAGGCTCAATAACAGGGAAAAAGCGGTTTGCCCTTTTAATAAATAAAAGAGTCTGGGATTGCCAGTATTGATTTACCAATAATTCGCGATCCATGCTTTCATAAATGTCAAAATGCTCCAAAGGGACTCTTTCTCCGGCAAATTCCAGCTTTTCAGGATGTTTGGACGGATATACAGCATAAACCTTCAAAGGGTCAACGGTTTTAATTGAATCACGCTGTTCCGGAAAGTTTGCCGTACTTGAAATCAATAAAATAACTATTGTAAGTAAAATAATAAAAAGAGTTCTTAAAAATAGATTGTTTTTAACATTCATATTGTACAGGTTAACAATTTCAATTCATAACATGGCGTTAAAGAACCTGCAAAATTAGTAATAAAAAGTGTAAAAGAAGAAGTGTTGAACAAGCTGAAAATATAAAGGCTGCAATATGCAGCCTTTATTTAGTTAAAGTGCACTTAATAAGTTTTTTATTCCGGATGAATGGCTTCAACCGGACAAACATCTGCACATGCTCCACAGTCTGTACAGAGCTCAGGATCAATTACATAAATATCTCCTTCAGAGATTGCCTCAACCGGACATTCATCTAAACAAGTTCCGCATGCTGTACAGTCATCATTTATTACGTATGCCATATCAATAAACTTTAATTAGTAAACACATAAGAAATAAATCGCAAAGGTAAGCTCTTATTACCAATTCCAAAAATAAATACAAATTATTCAGGCTTATTTTTATTAAGTCTAAATAAGAGATATGCGAAAAATGAGAACTTGAATAAAATAATTCAAAATTAATTTCAGGAGGTTTTAAATTAAACATATTTCAGGTAAATTTGTCTTATTCATAATTGGCAGAGAATTACACTGCTTAATTGTTTTGAATAATAGTACAAAGCTCAAATGTTATTTAATTTTGGGCAAAAATAAAAATATGGTTTTAAACATTTTGATTATATGTAATTTAACTTCTAAATTGTTTTCGAATGAACTACGATGTATTGGTTATTGGCAGCGGCCCGGGTGGTTATGTGGCTGCAATCAGAGCTTCACAATTAGGGCTGAAAACAGCTATTGTTGAGCGCGAATCTCTTGGTGGTATATGTCTTAATTGGGGATGTATCCCTACAAAATCACTCCTGAAAAGTGCTCAGGTTTACGATTACTTCAAACATGCTGAGGATTATGGACTCGTTATTGATGGAACAGTCAAACCCGATTTTACCAGGATTATAGCCCGGAGCAGGGCTGTTGCTGAGAGCATGAGTAAAGGCGTACAGTTTCTGATGAAGAAAAATAAAATAGATATTGTTGAAGGGCATGGAAAATTAATATCTAATTCACAAGTAGAAGTTACCTCAACTGATAAAAAGAAAATAATTTTAGAAGCCGGGAATATCATTCTTGCTACAGGTGCAAGGTCAAAAGAACTGCCAAACATTAAACTTGATGGTAAAAAAGTAATTGGTTACAGAGAAGCAATGAGCCTTAAAAAACAACCACAATCCATGCTTATTGTTGGTTCGGGTGCTATTGGAAGTGAATTTGCAGGATTTTATAATAGCATTGGAACAAAAGTAACTTTAGTAGAGTTTCTTCCAAACATGATTCCACTGGAAGACGCGGAGATATCCAAACAATTAGAGCGGTCTTTCAAGAAAGCCGGAATCAAAGTACTTACGGGTTCAGAAGTTGAATCAGTTAAGACTGAAGGTGATATTTGTAAAATCGGGATAAAAACACCCAAAGGTGTTGAAAATTATGAAGCTGAGCTTGTTCTTTTAGCAGTTGGTATTGTGCCGAATACTGAAAATCTGGGATTGAAAGAGGTTGGAATAGAGATGGATAAGGATAAGATAAAGGTTGATGAATTTTATAGAACAAATATAAAAGGTGTTTTTGCTATTGGAGATATTGTTTCAGGACAGGCTCTTGCTCATGTGGCTTCTGCTGAAGCAATCTGCTGTGTTGAAAAAATTGCCGGGCTCAATCCTCAACCATTGAATTATGGAAATATTCCGGCGTGTATCTATACTAATCCCGAAGTTGCATCTGTTGGTTATACCGAAAAAGCAGCCAAAGAAGCCGGTTATGATATTAAGGTCGGCAACTTTCCTTTTACCGCTTCCGGAAAAGCTGTTGCTGCAGGAGAAAAGGAGGGATTTATAAAATTAATATTTGATGCAAAATACGGGGAACTTTTAGGGGCCCATATGATTGGGGCTAATGTTACAGAAATGATATCAGAAATGGTTGTGGCAAGGAATCTTGAAACTACCGGACATGAAATTATAAAATCTGTACATCCGCATCCAACTATGTCGGAAGCTATTATGGAAGCAGCCGCTGCCGCCTATGGTGAAGTTATTCATATATAGGCCTGGACACCTTTCCCATAAATAAAAGCGCTCCGGTATTTTTTTCAATAATAGTGTAAATGAATGGTTTATCTGCTGTAAACTTTGTTACAGGCTGATATGATTCTCTCATCTCAATCACTGTTACGGCAGCAGCTTCTGTGCCTTTTTCATTGACATCTATATATGTCTGATGAATGACCCTGGAAATATAAAGATCATGATCAGAAGAAATACCTGAAAAATCTGCTGCGCCTCCGAAAGCTATGCCAAGCCCCATTTGTGTTAGGGGGGCATTCAAAAGAGATTTGTAATCATATTTGAATTTAGGCAGTTGAACAACTACTTCTTTACTTTCAAACAATGTATTCCACTGTTTCCAGTTATCGGAAGTTAATTTATTGTAAATGTCATCAATTTTTTTGCCTTCCCGGGGGACTAAAATCTGCATAACGAAATTCCCATTCCCGTAAGGGAGTTCAACAGCACTCAGCAGCTCATTTTCAAAATGGGGATAATTACTTTTATTTTTCATATATTTTATCTGATAAATGTCTTCCCCGTAAAAGTCAGCTGTGAAGCTGTCTTTTTTATCAAACTGATACTTCCATATTCCATTGAAATATAGGGCATTTATCAGGTACATTAATGCATCTCCCGGAATAAAATCAAGAACATCCCTGATTTTATCATTTGTTTTTAATGCAACCCAGTCGTTAATTATTTTGATAGCCTGCGGAGTATTAAAATCAAGCTCTTTTATTTCAGCATTATAAAACTCTTTGTTAATATTTTTAAAACTTTTAAGGACATCAAAATTTAATTTGTACCAAATGGAATTGGCTATCTTAAAATCAATTTCAGGATCTGCCTTTAGGAGATAATCAATTAGTGCTTTATAAATATTATTTATTTCTTCCCTGGATAATCCTGTTTGTCGAAGGGTATTTTCAAATGCTGTTTTAGTTTCGCCTTCAGCCCCATTATAAGTCATCCCTAATGCTATGGCAATACTAGTAGGGGAAATCATTATATTTTCCGGACAATCTTCTGCTTCAATTATAATTCTGAAAAGGTCAATTCCAAATTCATTGCCGGAATTAATTAGCCCGGAAGCCTTTTTTTCACCCAGGTATTTGAATGAAAAAGGGGATGGTTCATCATTATTT
Organism: uncultured Bacteroidaceae bacterium; assembly: GCA_964563105.1. Lineage (GTDB taxonomy): Bacteria > Bacteroidota > Bacteroidia > Bacteroidales > CAYVTV01. The sequence continues at coordinate 30,604 of CAZLXM010000010.1, read as the reverse complement.
ATCTCACAGGCAGATAAAAGTATGAAAAGCACAAAAAAAATAGTTAGTCTCATAATTACTTTTCTGTATAAGGAACAAATTTAAGGCCAGATTTTAAAAAGGGCCCACCATAATCAGGGCTCTTTGTCGGATAAATTTGAAAATAACAGCTAATAATTTATTAAACAGGATATTAAGTATCTATTTATTTCCAGAAAGCTATTCTGGCACCGGCCAGGATGATGAATATTCCAAAAATTTGTTTTAAAGTTTTTTCAGGCAGCTGAATGGAAAATTTTGAACCAAGATATGATCCAAATATGAAAGCTGCCATTAAAAAGAGTGCATAATTTATTTTGACATAACCGGCTTTATAGTAGTTTATGACCCCCAATATTCCAACAGGGAGCATCATCATTGTAAGACTCGTTCCCTGTGCCTGATGCTGGCTGAGCCCCATAAAAAAAACAAGGGCCGGCACAACAATTATACCACCTCCCACTCCCATTGAGCCGCTGACCAAACCGGCACATAATCCAATAATCAGGAGGCTAATGATTTGTATAAAAGACATATATTATGAATTAGAAATCCAGGTTTAATGATAAATAGAATATTCTGGGCAGAATAGTTTTATTTTCAATCCCCCATGCCCAGTCAAGCCGTACAAAATAACCCAAAAGACGGCTCCTCAAACCCCACCCGTATCCTGCAACCACTGGCTCCCGGTTTGTGTCAATAACAATCCGGATAGGGCCGCTTTCATATTCCTCAGTATCATATGCATTTTTTCCATCCCAGGGATGAAGTCCTGTCCATGCTGTACCGATATCAAAAAATCCAACAACCTGAAAATTATTCCAGAAACTGCTGCTTATAGGATGGTTAGCAAAATATCGTATAACAGGCCATCTGAGCTCAGTATTGAATAAAGCAAAGTTATTGCCATTCCTTATGTTTTGGTTAAAACCTCTCATATTTGTTGCAAGTGTCTGATAGGCATAATTGCGTGAATAATCTACAGGAATAGAACGGTTAAAAGTTTCTACTTTACCAGTGAAATTTGTCCAGTTATCCAGACTCCCTAAATAATAAATTAAAGGTGTATTACCAAAAGATGAACTGGCGGCAAAACGGTTCGCCCAGATTAAAGTTCTGTGTAATTTCGAATAATGCCTGAAATCGGCTCCCACAACATAAAGATCAGATTTTCTCTTTGTGACCTGTTTATAAACTTCTGCAAAAATTTTATACCGTAATCCGGAGTAAAGATTAACCCCTATAAATTGTGTATTATCAAAAATATACTCACCTTTTAAGCCCAGCCATGGTTTTACAATATCTTTTTCATTGAGGTTCTGCAGATCTGTGGAAAGAATAACAGTCCGATCATGCCGAAAAATTGCACTTCCCTTAAGAGCGGTCACCTGGTTAAGTGGATACTTCAGAATATAAAATGCTTCATGAGTAAATGTCTTTAAAAGCGAAAATTCGGTGGATGTTTTAAAAATCTGCCTGTGAAATAGCATTTGTTTATCTAATCTTTTTTTCAGATTCTCAAAGGAGAACAAAAACTCATTACTGTCAAAATCAGTAGATAACCTCATCCCTCCAATTATACGATAATCTTCAAAAAGATCATTGGCCCCCAATTTAAACATCATATTTAGTCCGGGGTTATAATATACTGCACCGCCTGTAAAGGTCTGGTAAGATGCATTCAAAAAGCTAAAATCTACCTGGTTCACCAGAAAATTTGGGTAAAAGGAAGTTTCATAATCAATATACATCATCCTCCTTTGTTCTTTGGGTAAAGTATCAAGTACCAGCTGAATATGGTCTTCTGCCAGTTTCTCATTATAAAAATTTAACCTTTCCTTTTCAAAAATATAATTATTAATATCTACAAAAGTAAAATCCAATTTAAATGTGTCACTGCCAATAACAAATTTGTTATCTTCAAGATCTTCCAGAGCAAAGGTTTGTTTAACAATATTGCTTAAACTGTCTTCCTTAAGAAGCTTTTCCAACATTTTTTGTCTGAAAAGAGTATTTGAAATTTCATCGGAATAATTTGCTGACAGGTCAATCTCACCTTCATATAATTCGTACAGACCTTTATTAAACACGATTTCTGCATATTTTCCGGTTTCCGGAATAAAATCATGTTCTAAAATGTTCCGTTTATAATTTGTAAGAGGGATACTACGTGAATAATACCTGTAATGAATAGTTGTGTCTATAAAGGAAATAGCACTGTCAAATTTGGCCTGGTAACGGTTTACAATACCCGATTCATCACTAAGATAAAGAAATTGACTGCCTTTTATTTCATAAGGGTTTTTCCTGTTAATGAACGGACTATCCGATATTTTTTTTAGTTCCGGATCTTTTAAAGCATAATTATAAACGAAAATATTATGATAATCGCCAATATTGTCCGGAGGATCATCTGATAAATAAATTGTATTATATTTTCTGTTGGATGTAAAAACAATTTCAGTTGAATTATTATTGAATCTTGGAAAGAAATCATCTGCCAGGTCATTGGTTATTCTTTCATTAGTTGCTGAAACAATGTCATGGACAAATATATCCGTCTGACCTTTGTATACACCGGATAATACCAGTTTAAGGCCATCATGGGAATAGGAGAAATCAAGCACTTTATGAAAGAAGAGAAAATTTCGAACAGAAAGTTCCTTATCTTCAATTAAATAGTTATAGAATTTCAACATTCCTTTTTCTTCAGTAATAAATGCCAGGATCTTCCCGCTTGGATGCCATGCAAGAATAGGATAGGAATAATCAGTTATCTGATCAATTCTATGTTCTTTTTTTAAAATTTGCTTTGTTTTTCCTGTTAATAAATTATGGATATAAATACGGTACTGTCCAAGCTCATTGGTTACCCAGGCAACGTTATTCCCTTCAGGACTAAATTTTATCTGTTGGTAAACTCTTTTCTTTTTAGGTTTTTGTATAATTTTTCCTTCAGAAGGAATTTCCCCAATATTTTCCGCATCACTAAACATATTGATATAATAGCCAAGCCAATCGTTGGTAAGTTCTTTCATTCGGAATCCAAGAACATAAAGAAATCCACGGTTTGTATTTTTATTGATTCTTGTAATATATAATATGTTGGGGATCACTGATTCACCGTACATATCAGCCACATATTTCCAGAAGGAATGTCCTGCGTAGAGCGCATCAACACCTGATAGTCTGTTAAATTTCTCATACCTGCCACTTATAATTCCGTCTTTAACTCTGTTTTCTATCTCAAAATCCCATGAATTCGACACATAAGAAACTAATCCTTTCAGATACCATTCAGGGATATTCAAAATTGTTGAGCTGGTAAAATTGTCTTTAAAATCATTTCCATAAAGCATTTCATGTATTAATGCTTCAGATATGGTTTGAACGATCTGTTGTCTGAGTTTTTTGTAATCTCCTTCGAAATATATAAAGATTTTATTTTGAATAATACGGGTAATACCGCCTGTATTTGATTCCTCCTCCTGATCTACATCCTGGCCGATATTACTTTCACGGAAATCTGAGAGTTTATGATAAGTAATGAAAATTAGTCTCTTTTCAAAGTTATAATCAAAATATCTTTCTATCCTGGCTAATTCTTCTTCAACTATATCAGCAACTACCAGAGAAAGCTCCGTACCTTCCTCATAAGAATAAATATCATAACGATCAAATCTGTAAAATTTCCAATAAAATGTGCCAAATTGTACCCTGTTTTTACCAAAATTCATTTGATGCCCGTTATAAAATTGCCCGGAAACAGGATGCTTCCACTGAATAATCAGAAGTAAAGCCAAAAGATAATATATGATTTTCCTTTGCATAATATTATGGGCCTAAGTTAATAATAATTCATTATTTAATTTAGTTTTAAAAACAGTAAACCTGGTGTAACATTTTAGCATGTAATTTTGTATAAAGGCGTAAGTATTTTGTATTTTTGTATTTTTGTATTTTAAACAAAAATAAATACCTTTTTGATCAATAAACTGAATAATTTTTATACTTAATCCATTTTATTTTTAATAAAAAAAGACAAATAAAAATTCAGATGACAATTTGATCCTATGTAATTAATACTGAAATAACTAATTTTTTTTTCAGATGAGAAAAATTAAATTAATAATTACAGCCTTTTTCATTTTTAATTCTTTATTGTTTAGCCAGCAGAAATCTGCAACAATTTCATTTAAGGAAACAATATGGAATTATGGTGATGTAAAAGAAGAATCGGGTGTTGCTAATCATAAATTTGAGTTTACAAATAGCGGAACTGAGCCTTTAATAATTCATAACGTTTCAGCTTCATGCGGTTGCACTTCACCCTCATGGACAAGAGAGCCTGTTTTACCCGGCGGGAAAGGGTTTGTTAATGTTGCTTATGATCCTGCCGGACGCCCTGGACGTTTCGACAAAACTGTAAATGTAATTACTAATTCTCCTCCGGGAAATATTGTATTGCGGATAACAGGTAATGTAATCCCTAAACCGCTTACCATTGAAGATGAATTCCGTTATCCGATGGGGCCCTTAAGGTTAAAAAGCAATCATGTTAGCATGGGGACTGTATATTCAAATAAAAAACATGGTTCATTAGATGAAATAATTAATAATTCAGATCAGCCAATAACGGTTGAACTCCGTAATGTGCCGGAACATTTAGAGACAAAAGTCAATCCTGCTAAGCTTGCCCCAAAACAGAGAGGGATCATTGAAGTTACATATGATGCTTCAAAAATTAATGACTGGGGATTCATTATTGACCGGATTAATTTATTTATAAACGGACAAACAGACCGTACATATCAGCTCATTGTTAGTGCAAATATTGAAGAATCATTTGATCAACTTACTGAACAGGAGTTAAATAATGCCCCCTCGATTGTGTTTGAGGAAACAACATTTAACATGGGGAAACTGGAGAAAGGTAAAACCGTTGAGTATGAGTATGTTTTTAAGAATGCAGGAAAATCGAATCTGATGATAAGAAAAATTTCTGCATCATGTGGGTGTACTGCTACAATGCTTTCTGATCAAATCATTCCCCCTGGTAAAACCGGAAAAATTAAGACTACTTTCAACTCTTCAAATCAGAGGGGAAACCAGGTCAAAACTATTACGGTTATTAGCAATGATCCAAAAAATCCCAAAACAATACTTTGGGTAAGGGGTGAGGTAATTGATTAATGAATTGTGATCACCAAAAAATAAGTGCACAATCCTTGTCAAAAAGCCTTATTTATTTTGACCCTTTCCGGCAAAAATAAAAGACAATAAAATATAAGTTCCAATTGTGGGCATTATTCCGGGAATTTTCCAAATTATTAGAAAAATACCTGTAAATAATAAGAGAAGATATTGCGGATAATTTTCTTTTATGGAAGCGGATTTAAGTTTTAATGAAAGGAAGGGGACTGGTAAAATAAGGAGTAAGGCACCAATTGTACTTAAAATAAAAACCAGGTCGCTGTTATTTATAATTAGCATTGGGTGTGTTTTCGGAGAGGAAGATAATACAATAGATGCGATAAAAAGTGCATTAGCCGGTGTGGGCAGCCCCAGGAATATTTGAGCCTGTAAAGGGTCATTATCAAATTTTGCAAGACGAAGCCCTGAAAACAAGGGTATTAATAAAGGGCATGCTATTTTGATATAAAAATAAAAGCTATTTCCTAACCACAAACTATCATTATTTTCACTTCCTGTAAATATTAACTGCAATTTTAAAACTAACAGTCCGGGCAAAACACCAAAACTAACAAGATCAGCCAATGAGTCAAGGCTCTTGCCAATTCCGGAACTGACTTTTAAACAGCGCGCAGTTAAGCCATCAAAAAAATCAAAAATTGCAGCCAAAAAAATCATCATGGCAGCTAAATAAATATTTATGTCAATCAGATAATAAATGCCAATACAACCACAAAGAAGATTCAGAGAAGTAATAAAGTTTGGAATATAAGCTTTCACCCGAAAAGATTTTAATAATATTTATCGGTGTAATTTAGACAATATTGTTTTCAGTTTAAATTTATTAACGGATATTTTAATAATAAATGAAAGAAATATTTTTAAGATGCTGATTTTAAGGGAAGTTACAAAGCCCGGGATTATAGTTAAATATCTTACTTTAATTCAAATTAATTATCTTTGTAATTTTATAAACATAATAATGATGATTTTTGGATGATAAATGACTTTGCGCAGTTAATATATTCTACCAGAACTGATATGTGTTGTGATCTTCCGTCAATGGTAGAAACCCATAAATATGTGGATGATTTAATTCACCTTTTATTTCCTTTGAAAGATAATAAAAATTTGAGCCTGCGTGATGTGAAGATGGTACTTGAAAGGATGAAACTCAGGTTAAAGGAATTGTTAATTCCCCTTGAAAAAGTTTTGGAAAAATCACCAAAAGAAATAGCGGCCTTATTTTTTGATCAATTACCTGAAGTCTATAATTATTTATTGGATGATGCCGAAACTTTCTATCAGTCTGATCCGGCTGCAAGAGGGGTTGAGGAGGTTATACTTTGTTATCCGGGATTTTATTCTCTTGCAGTACATCGTATGGCTCATATTCTATATCAAATGAATGTTCCGGTACTTCCAAGGATAATGAATGAATATGCACATGGAAAAACCGGTATTGACATTCATCCCGGTGCCATTATTGGAAAAAATTTTTTTATTGATCATGGTACCGGAATTGTTATTGGTGAAACAACTATAGTTGGTGATAATGTTAAGATTTACCAGGGAGTCACACTTGGGGCTTTATTTGTTGAGAAAAAGCTTTCGTCTACAAAGCGTCATCCCACAATAGAAGATAATGTAATTATTTATGCAGGAAGTACGATTTTGGGCGGGAATACAGTTGTAGGCCATAATACGATTATTGGAGGAAATGTATGGCTTACCGAAAGTGTTTTACCTCATAGTGTAGTTTACAGGCAACATAAAACCATTATAAGAGATAATAAATCATTCGAGGAACCGATAAATTTTGTTATTTAAAAATAAAATTTATAAAAACATGTGATTGGTCTAAATTATGATCAGGCTTGAAATTTTGTTTAAGCTTAAAAGATTATTTCATATTCAATCAATGTAGAGTTCCTGTTAATTATAAAATTAAAATATTCCACAAATGAAAGCAGAAAATATTTTACAAACCATAGGAAATACACCTCATATAAGAATAAATAATTTATTTCCGAAAGAATTTGATGTTTGGATAAAGATGGAAAAGGCCAATCCGGGTGGAAGTATAAAAGACCGTATTGCTTTGAGTATGGTTGAAGATGCAGAGGCTAAAGGTTTGCTTAAACCAGGTTCGGTTATTATTGAACCTACAAGTGGCAATACCGGTATTGGACTTGCAATGGTGGCGGCAGTAAAAAAATACCGTTTGATCCTTGTAATGCCAGAGTCTATGTCTTTGGAACGCCGGAGTATTATGGCTGCATATGGAGCGGAATTTGAACTTACTCCCAGAACAATGGGTATGAAGGGTGCCATGGAAAAAGCAGCTGAACTCGCAAAAATAATTCCGGGCGCCTGGATACCGATGCAGTTTTCAAATATATCCAATCCCCGGGTGCATGCAAATACAACTGCCAGGGAAATAATTAATGATTTTCCCGATGGATTTGATTATTTTATAACTGGTGTTGGTACCGGAGGACATATCACGGGTGTTGCCGAAGTGCTGAAGGAAAAATTTCCTGATATTAAAGTATTTGCCGTTGAACCCGAAGCTTCTCCGGTAATCGCCGGAGGTGAGCCGGGCCCCCATCCCCTACAGGGAATAGGCCCTGGTTTTATTCCTGAAAATCTTAATGTTAAATTCCTTGACGGTACAATTGCTGTAAATAAGGAAGAAGCATTTCTTTTTACCAGGAGAGTTGCCAAAGAAGAAGGTATCTTTGCCGGAATCTCTACAGGTGCATCATTGGCTGCAGTAAACAAAAAGATTGCTGAAATCAGGAAGAAAGCCAGAATAATAACTGTATGTTATGATACTGGAGAACGTTATCTTTCTTTAGATGATTTGTTTGTTATGAAATAACTAATTTGTTTTTGATGAAAATCGCAGTAGATTTTGACGGTACAATAGTTGAACACAAATATCCCGATATAGGGAAGGAGATTCTTTTTGCATTTAAAACACTTAAAGCACTTCAAGATCAACATCATGAGCTAATTCTGTGGACTTTTAGAAGTGGTAAGGAATTAGATGAGGCTGTTGAATTTTGTCGTAAAAATGGAATTGAATTTTATGCTGTAAATAAAAGTTATCCTGAAGAAGTTTTTGATGAGGCACAAATCAGCCGGAAAATACATGCCGATGTTTTTATTGATGACCTTAATCTCGGAGGATTTCCCGGATGGGGCGAAGTATGGAGAATGCTTAACCCTTCCGAAAACCTTACTATTGAGGATGAAATAAGATTGCTTCAAAGCAGAAAACCATCTTTTTTAAAGAGATTGATAAAAAATATTTTCGGTTAAACCATGAATCTAAGATTATTTATTTTATTATTTGTCGCAAGTCTTTTTTTTTCCGGAGCAACTCCATCCTGTACGGGTGAAGACCGGACAGCTTCAAAAACCGGTAAAACTGTGGCGCCAAAGGTTGAACCAAAGAGCCTTACGATGATCAAACCTGCTGTTTCGGAAAAAGTTATTTTGGGGGAAGCTTTTGAATTTGCCTTGAAATGGAGGAATACAAAAGGTATCATTGATTCGGTAGAAGTATTCCTGGACTCAATGCCGGCCGCTTTGTTTAAATCAGGCGAACTTACCGGGGATATTGATACTCAAGGCCTTCAGCCCGGTACCAGGCAAATAAAAGCAATAGTATATCATAATTCAGGAAAAAAAGAAAGCTATATATCACAGATTTTGATTTTATCAGATGTTATTCCAAAAAATTATTCATATTCAGTTGTAAATACTTATCCTCATGATATTGGCGCCTATACTCAGGGGTTTGAATTTTTTGATGGTTTTTTTTATGAAGGAACGGGACAATATAATGAATCATCAATACGGAAAACTGATTTGCTTACCGGTCAAATACTGAAAGCACGAAATCTTCCCGGAGATCTTTTTGGTGAAGGTATTACCATATTGAATAATAAGATCTATCAGGTTACCTATCGTTCACAGGTTGGATTTGTTTATGATATAAATACTTATGAAATATTACAAAAAATTTATTATCAAAACCAGGAAGGATGGGGATTGACAAATGACGGGAAATCTGTAATTATGAGTGATGGTACAAATAATTTATATTTTATGGATCCGGAATATTTTCATGTTTTACGAAAAATAGAAGTAATGGATAATAATGGCCCTGTTAATGCAATCAATGAATTGGAATGGATTGAGGGGAAGATTTGGGCTAACCGTTATCTTACTGATGAAATTGTAATTATAGATCCGGAATCCGGCAGGGTTGAAGCTAAAATGAATTTATCAGGTATCTTACATCCGGATGACAGACATCCTAAAATTGATGTTTTAAATGGCATTGCATGGGATAAAGAAAACAGGAGACTATTTGTGACGGGAAAATATTGGCCTAAAATTTTTGAAATAAAAGTTATTAAATCAGGTTGAAATTAAAATAAAATTACATTCTTTCTTTTGTTACATGTTTTTCTCCTTTTATTATGCTTATACTTGCGGGGATAATATAGAATTCAAAGGGTGAGTGACCAAGATTTTCCCCATCCGTTTCCAGATATACCGGTGATTTTGATGTTATTTGAATATTTTTGCCCCGCATTGATTTTACCCGGGGATGACTTATAATACTGCCATTATAAAGTTTTCCAAGATTTCTGATAACTGAAAGTTTTGCTAATTTATATATAATTGTAATGTCAAACAGTCCATCAGCCGGATCAGCATTTGGTACCTGCATCATCCCGCCGCCGTTAAATTTACAGATACCTACATTAAGACTGAATATATTGGCCTTCCTTTTCATTCCATCTATATCTATGGTTATTTTAGAGGGATTATATTTGAAAAGACCAGTCAGGATACTTAAAAAATATAACAAAGTCCCTGATTTACCTTTTTCCTTCAATTTATTGGTTTTTTTAGTCACTATGGCATCAAAACCTGTACCTGCAATATTTATAAAATATCTGTTATAATTTCTGTTTTTTAATTGAAAAAAGGCTTTTCCGGCATCCTGAATAAAAATATTCTGATTTAATATTATTTCAACTGCCTTTTTATAATCTGAAGGTATGCCGAACATTCTTGCCCAGTCATTTCCAGTGCCTACCGGGATCATACCAACAATAATTTCTGTACTTGGACAAATATTTTGAGCGAATATACCATTGATAACTTCATTCAGGGTTCCATCCCCTCCCACAACAATTATTTTTCTAAAACCTTCGCAAATATATTTCTTTGTTAATATTATTGCATGCAGCCTTTTTTGGGTGAAAGCAGTAATAAAATCAAATTCTTTTTCTTTTAAAATTTTATTAATAAAAGGCCAGTCTTTCCGGCATTTTCCAGTTCCCGCATTAGGATTAACCAATACAAGCCACTTGTCTGTCATTTGGAAATTTTATTGATCTGAATTTAAGTTATAAATATATGCTAAATTTTGTGTATTGTAATTTGTGAACGGAATATCTATCGGGAATTTTGGTTTTCAGCTTTGAAATATTGTGAATATTAGAAAATTTTTTATATTTATATATTGATATGAAAATTAATTGGAAACTGTATCAGGGTGTTGGGGAAGACCATGAAAAACCTGTTAATATCCTGTTAATAATCATAAAATAAAATGTTAACAACAGACAGGCGGAAGAAGCAACGAACCGATTATAAAGTAGTAACTTTGAACTCTTTTTATATCTTAAAACCGGAAAAGGAAAAATAAATGGGAAAAGTAATTGCATTGGCAAACCAGAAAGGTGGCGTGGGTAAGACTACCACAGCCATTAATCTTGGATCCAGTTTGGCAGTATTGGAAAAAAAAACTCTGATTATAGATGCTGATCCACAAGCGAATGCCACTTCAGGAACGGGATTTGATCTTAAAAAAATTAAAACCAGTATATATGAATGCCTTATTGATAGTGTTGATCCCGCAAAAATAGTACTGAACAGTGAACTTGAAAATCTTGATCTTATACCTTCACATATTGACCTTGTTGGTGCAGAAATAGAGATGCTCAATATTCCTGAAAGAGAATTTATTCTTAAAAAGGTAGTTGATAAAATAAAAGATGCTTATGATTATGTCCTTATTGATTGTTCCCCGTCATTAGGATTAATTACGGTAAATTCCCTGACAGCTGCTGATTCTGTTATTATTCCCGTACAGTGTGAATATTTTGCACTTGAAGGATTAGGGAAATTATTGAATACTATAAAAATAATTCAGAATCGTTTGAATACAGCTCTTGAGATAGAGGGTTTTCTTCTTACCATGTACGATTCCAGGCTTCGTCTGTCTAACCAGGTTGTTGAAGAAGTAAAAAAGCATTTTCAGGATATGGTATTTGAAACAATTATTCAAAGAAATATTAAACTCAGTGAGGCCCCGAGTTTTGGCAAGCCTGTTGTTCTATATGATGCGGAATCAAAGGGAACAATAAACTATCTTAATTTAGCAAGAGAAATTATTCAAAAGAATGAAAATTTTAAGGCTGCTAATAAAGAAAATAATTGATTAAAAATAAGATATGGCAAAAAAAACAGTACTCGGAAGAGGTTTAGGCGCTTTGATTGAAGATGCTGTCCAGGAAAATGTGAGCATTACCACTTCTATAGATGAAATTGCAGTGGAAGATATTGAAGCCAATCCCTGGCAACCACGGTCAAATTTTGATGATGAGTCTCTGATTGAATTGTCTGATTCTATCCGTGAACTTGGAATAGTTCAGCCAATTACTGTCAGGCTGATGGAGGATGGTAAATATCAGCTTATTACAGGTGAAAGAAGGTTCAGGGCTGCCAGAATGTTAAAGATGAAGACAATTCCTGCATATATTCGTCATGCAGATGATCAGAATATGCTTGAAATGGCTTTAGTTGAAAATATTCAAAGAGAAGACCTGGATGCCATTGAAGTAGCAATTAGCTATCAACGCTTAATTGAAGAGTGTAACCTTACACAGGAAAATCTTAGTGAACGTATAGGGAAAAAAAGAGCTACTATATCCAATTACCTTCGTCTTTTACGATTACCTGCCGAAATTCAGTTAGGGATCAGGGACCGTGTAATTTCTATGGGACATGCACGTGCCCTGATAAATATCGAAGATCCCGCAATACAATTGAAAATTTATACCCAGGCTGTAAATAAAGAAATGTCGGTACGTAAAATAGAAGAGATGGTCAGGAAAGTTCAGGCCGCCGAAAATGAAAAAGAAAAGCCTGTTGAAAAGGATACTAAAGATTATGAAGAGCTGAAAAATCATCTTTCCAAACATTTTGGTACAAATGTTGCATTTAAAAGAACTAACAAAGGAACAGGAAAGATAATTATTCCATTTAAAACAGATGAAGAGCTGGAGAGAATAATTGCAGTTCTTGATAAACTCAATGGCTAAAGAAACTTCTTTATACAATTTGGACTATTATATTACCGGGAGAATCTTTCTAATGATTCTCCTGTTTTTTTCACTTCCTGTATTCTCACAAGAGGGCATTATTGATACAACGGAAGTTAACTCTGTTGAAATTCAGAAAACAGAAAATGATACCGTATATCACAGTCCCCGGAAAGCAGCATTATATTCTGCCGCCTTGCCCGGACTGGGGCAAATATATAACAGGAGATACTGGAAGGTGCCTATAGTCTATGCCGGCTTTGGAACTTTCTATTATTTTATTGAATTTAATAATAAAAGGTTTAAAGAGTTTAAACAGGCATTTAAGGATTTTCCCGATTATAAATTAAATTATCCGTATAAATTAACTTCAGACCAGATTGAGCGTGCCACGATCTATTATAAACGATGGCGCGATTTATCAATACTGGGCACATTAGGATTTTATGTTTTTCAGATTATTGATGCAACTGTGGATGCACATCTTTTTAACTGGGAGGTAGGGGAGGACCTCACTTTTAATATCAAACCTTCTTTAATTTCTCCTCCATCGAACAATGGCTTGAATTCTTTAGGCTTTAGTGCTTGTTTATCATTTTAGTTTTCGTTTTCTTTGCTTATATTTTTTTAAATTTTGAGTGAGGGCATATGATTTTAAAATTAAAACTATTACGCATGGAAAATATAAAGATATCGTTTCTTTTTCTGGCTTTAATTCTAACAACTAACTTTAATTTCTTATATGCCGATAATATAGACACAATCAGGATTGCTGATGTAGAAAGCGGTTTTGAGGATAACCTTGACTCACTTTTAAATCTGTGGTATGTTCAACAGGCTTTGGAAGTAGAGGATAGTGACAGCTTGTTTTATATGGTTGATCAGGAAGGTTCACCTGATTTTGCTGATTCAGTATATATTAATCGCCTGCAGGGCCTGCCCTTCATTATGGAGTTAACTTATAACCGTATTGTAAAGAATTTTATTGATTTGTATGCCAAACAAAGAAAAGATAAGGTAAGAATAATGCTTGCACTTTCAGAGTATTATTTTCCAATATTTGAAGAGGTATTCGATAAATACGGAATTCCTGATGAAATGAAATATTTATCGGTTATAGAATCGGCACTGAATCCCCGTGCTGTTTCAAGGGCTGGTGCTACAGGGTTGTGGCAGTTTATGCTTTCAACCGGGAAAAGATATGGTCTGACAATCAATTCTCTTGTTGATGATAGAAGGGATGTGGTGAAATCAACTGATGCTGCCGCAAGATTCATGGTTGACCTGTACTCAATTTATAAAGACTGGATCCTTGTAATTGCAGCTTATAATTGTGGCCCCGGAAATGTTAACAAAGCCATTAGAAGATCAGGAGGGAAGAGGAATTATTGGGATATATATTATTATTTGCCCAGGGAAACGAGAGGTTATGTTCCTGCATTTATTGCAGCATCTTATGTTTTTAATTATAAAACAGAACATAATTTGTATCCGGCCAGATTAAGTTTTGATTTTTATACTGACACCATTCATATCACTCAAAAGTTGCATTTACAACAAGTTGCTGATGTTATGGGAATACCTGTTGAACAATTAAAAGACCTTAATCCCCAGTATAAACAAAATATTATTCCGGGAGACGGGAAAACATATCACCTAAGAATTCCCCAAATGTATGCAATGCGTTTTATTGAATTGCAGGATTCTATTTTTGCATATAAACAAAGCGAGTTTTTCAATAATGAAAGATATATAGTCAGCCCTACCGCTAATTCCGGAAATGCGGCCCCAATACTTCCTTCAGACAATTATACTAAGCTTATTTATACTGTCAGGTCAGGAGATAATCTTGGATACATTGCAGGCTGGTATAATGTGAGGATAAGTGATCTCCGTTACTGGAATAATATAAGGCAGAACCTGATTCGAAGCGGTCAGAATCTGGCTATTTATGTTCCAAAAGAAAAAGCTGATAAATACCGCGATATAAATCAACTGAGTTTTGAGGAAAAACAGAAAAGAGCAGGTCAGCCTGTTCGGACTGCCTCAGCAAGCGATAATCCGGTTAGGGAAGAGGATCATTCAAACAATGACTCTTATCAGGGAGATTATATTTATTATACTGTCAAACAGGGAGATACACTCTGGGGGATAGCAAAAAAATTTCCTGGAATAAGCGATAGCGATATTGCCCGATTGAATAATTTTAAATCTGGTGATAAAATAAAACCTGGTCAGGTGATAAGAATTAGAAAAACCGGATAATAAGCCTTAAAAGTTATATTATGCCCTGCTGATTGGCTGGGCATATAATAAAACATCTTTACCGGTAATTTCTGTATTGCACAAAATTATAAGACGTTCAAAGACATTCCTGAATTCCCTGATATTTCCAGTCCAGTTTATTTTTTGTAATTCAAGTATAGCATCCCTGGTAACAATTTTCTTTGAGATACCATATTCTTCACATATTATTTCATTAAAATAATCAGCTAATAAAGGAATATCATCTTTTCTCTCATCTAAAGAAGGTACCTGAATTATTATCACACTTAATCTGTGGTACAGATCTTCCCGGAAATTATTTTTTGCAATTTCCTCTTTAAGATTTTTATTGGTTGCAGCAATAATTCTGACATTAACATGAATATCCTTGTCGCTTCCGACCCGGCTTATTTTGTTTTCCTGTAAAGCCCGTAGTACTTTTGACTGTGCTGAAAGGCTCATGTCTCCAATTTCATCCAGGAATAAGGTGCCACCATCTGCTTGTTCAAATTTGCCTTTTCTTTGTTTAATAGCCGATGTAAAGGCCCCTTTTTCATGGCCAAAAAGTTCACTTTCAATTAGTTCTGAAGGAATAGCGGCGCAATTTACCTCTATAAAGGGATTTTCTGAGCGTTCACTTTGTTCATGTAACATTCTGGCTACAATTTCCTTTCCTGTCCCGTTATCTCCAATAATGAGGATACGTGCATCAGTGGGGGCCACCCTTTGTATCATTTCTTTTACATGAATTATTGCCGGTGATTCACCAATCATCTTATACTTTTTGCCAACTTTCTTTTTAAGGACCTTTGTCTCATTTAGTAAAGTTGTTTTATCTTCTGCATTTCTGATAGTTATCAGGAGACGATTAAGGTCAACGGGTTTCTCAATGAAATCGTAGGCTCCGAGCTTAATAGCAGTAACTGCCGTATCTATATTTCCATGTCCTGAAATCATGATGACCTGCGCATCAGAAGAAACTTCAAATAACTTGCCCAAAACCTCCAAACCATCCATTTCAGGCATTTTAATATCGCAGAGCACAATATCATGCTTTTGTTCTGAGAATAAATTTAATCCCTCCTGACCACTGGCTGCCAGATCAACCTCATAATTTTCATATTCCAGAATTTCTTTTAAAGTACTTCTGATACTGCTTTCATCATCAATAACAAGAATACGTGCCATAATAAGCTGCTGAAATGATATTTAATAAATAATGAATAATAAACAGAAAAGTTAACTTCAAATCTAATCAAAGATTTTATATTGAAAAAAATTAATCAGGTTTTATATCTCAACCACTTCCATAGCTCCCTGTAGCTTACCTTTTTTCCGTACATAAGAATACCTGTCCTGTAAATTTTCCCGGCCATCCATGTTGAAAGGACAAAAGTAATTATTAATAATGAGCCTGATAACACTAATTCCCATATTTTAATTCCAAAAGGGATCCTTACAATCATTACCACTGGTGAGGTAAGGGGGATCATACTGAACCAGAATGCTAATTGGCCATCAGGATTATTAATTGCATTTATCATTACAAAAATTGCAGCTATTAGAGGAACCGTAACCGGGAACATAAATTGTTGCGTATCAGCCTCACTATCTGAAACAGAACCAATAATTGCAAAAAAAGAAGCATATAATAAATAACCACCAATAAAGAAAAACAGGAACATGCTAAGAATGAAAAATATATTGACGTAATCTAAAGTATTATAAATATTTTTTATCAGGTCAGATTTACTTTCTGTAAATTTTAGTTCATTTGACTTTTGTGTAAGTGATGTAATATCTTCTCCGGAAAAGATTTGTTCTGTGGGCGATTTTGTAAGGTCGGGGAAGAAAGATCTTTGAATTACTGTAACTAATGATAAAGTAAGAAAAACCCATAGCACGAATTGGGTAAGGCCGCTTAAGCCAACTCCGATAATCTTTCCCATCATCAGCTGGAAAGGTTTTACAGATGAAATAATAATTTCAATAATACGACTTGATTTTTCTTCTATTACTCCTCTCATTACCTGTGCCCCAAAAAGAAAAATAAAAAAATAAATAAGCATTCCACTCGCATATCCAATGATCATGGATAATTCAGTAAAGCTTTCTTTTTCACCTTTTTCAGTCCAAATTATACTGCGAAGATTAATTCTTGTTTCTATTGATTTCAAAATCCTGTCAAGATCTTTAATTTCATGGGCACTTAATTTCTGTTTTTCTATTTCATTTTCAATTGAATTAGAGATATATATTTTTGTTGATAAACCCGGTTCTTTTTCTGAATAAAGCATTACAGAATTGGATGCAAGCAGGTTATGAGGAATAAATAGCAATGCACTATATCCTGTTTCCTTAAAATTATTCCTAATCTCATCCAATTCAATATTTTGAAGATATCTAAATTTGATATATTCGGTTTCGGGCAGGATACCATTAAAAATCCCGGTACTGTCAACCACGGCAATTGTTCGTACTTCTTTATCTTCCCTGGTAGCGAGCCATGCAGGTATTAATAAAAAGGCAGCAAAAATAAAAGGGCCAAGAAAGGACATGATTATAAAAGATTTTTTTCTGACTCTGGTCAGATATTCTCTTTTAATAATCAATAATATTTTGGTCATTTTTATTATTTTTAATTTGCAGCTTGAAATTCACTTCTTTCCACTACTTTTATAAATACATCATTCATACTGGGGAGCACCTCATTAAATGAAATTATTTCAACAAAAGGAATTAATTTTGCAATAAGTTTATTATTATCAGCTTCGCCCTGCATTCTGATATGCATTTCATACCATTCATGATTTTTTTTATATTCAAGTACTTCGTATTCTTTGCTGAGATTTGTTTTAAGTATTTCCGGATTGCCTTTGAATCGGATATGGTATGAATGTGTCCTGTATTTCTTTTTTATTTCATGTATTTTACCTTCAAGGATCACACTTGATTTATCTATTAGGCTAATGTTATCGCAGAGTTCTTCCACAGAACTCATATTATGGGTGGAAAAAATAATAGTTGCCCCCTGTTCACGAAGTCTGAGAATTTCGTTTTTAAGCAGATTAGTATTAATAGGATCAAATCCGCTGAAGGGTTCATCAAAAATAAGTAATGATGGTTGGTGGATAACTGTGCAGATAAATTGAATCTTTTGCTGCATGCCCTTGGATAGTTCTTCCACCTTTTTATACCACCAATTCGTCATTTCAAATTTTTCAAACCAGTATTTAAGCCTTATGATGGCATCGTTTTTTGAGAGTCCTTTAAGTTGTGCAAGATACAAAGCCTGTTCACCTACTTTCATCTTTTTGTAAAGCCCTCTTTCTTCAGGAAGGTAACCAAGTTGATATATGTCTTCAGGGAGCATCTTTCTGTCCCTGAATATAAGTTCACCTGAATCGGGTGCAATTATTTGATTTATTATTCTTATAAGTGTTGTTTTTCCTGCACCGTTAGGCCCTAAAAGCCCAAAAATACTGTTTTCCGGTACCTGAATGGACACATTATTAAGTGCCAGGTGACCCGTATATTGTTTTACAACATTTTTTGCAGCGAACAGGATCATTCTTTATTGAGGTTTCATTAATCAAAAAATCCTTTCATTTTTTCAAAAAAGCTTCTTTCATTTTGATCAGGATTCGGGATAAAGTTAGGAGAGTCTTTTATTTTTTCAAATAATTTTTGTTCTTCTCTTGAAAGGTTTTTTGGAATCCAAACGTTTAAAGATACCAGCAGATCACCTGTTCCATAACCATTAATATCGGGTAAACCTTTTCCTCTTAATCTTAATATTTTACCTGGTTGTGTCCCGGCTTCTATTTTTATTTTAGCTTTTCCCTCAATAGTTGGGATTTCAGTTGTTGTTCCCAGCATAGCGTCGGGGATACTTAAAAATAAATTATAAATCAGATCATTCCCGTCTCTTATTAAATCAGGATGTTTCTTTTCCTGGATTAGAACGAGCAAATCACCATTTATGCCTCCCCTTCTTGCAGCATTTCCTTTTCCGCTGACTTTAAGTTGCATGCCTTCAGATACTCCGGGAGGAATATTGAAAGAAATAGTTTCTTCCGCATTTACAATTCCTTCACCATAGCATTGAATACATTTTTCAGTTATTGTTTTACCTTCACCATTACAAACCGGACATACCGATGTGGTTTGCATTTGGCCCAGGAAGGTATTTGTTACTTTTGTTACATGTCCGCTTCCCCTGCAGGAAGAACATGTGCTATAAGCATTGGGATCCTTTGCTCCTGTCCCTTTACATGCTGAACAGGCTACATATTTTTTTACTTTTATTTTTTTCTCAACGCCATGTGCTATTTCTTCCAGAGTTAGTTTAACTTTAACCCTGAGGTTTGCGCCCTTTTTAACTCCATGTGAATAGCTCCTATAGCTTCCGCTCCTTCCAAACCCTCCAAATCCAAAATCTCCAAAAATATCCCCAAAACTTGAAAAAATATCTTCCACTGTCATGCCACCCGCATGAAATCCATTAGCAGAACCACTAAAAGCAGAATGGCCAAATTGATCATATTTAGCCCTTTTCTGAGGATCCGATAAAACCTCATAGGCTTCTGCTGCTTCTTTAAATTTTTCCTCAGCCTGTTTATTATCCGGATTTTTGTCAGGATGATATTTTAAAGCCATTTTTCTATAGGCTTTTTTTATTTCATCCTGAGAGGCGTTTCGGTTTATTTGCAGAATTTCATAATAATCTCTTTTTGCCATTTAAGTTGATTTAATTATTCACCTACCACTACTTTAGCATACCTGATTACCTTATCGTAAAGAAAATAACCCTTCTGAATAACATCAACCACTTTACCTTTCAAATTTTCTTCAGGAGCAGGTACTTTGGTTACTGCTTCATGTATATCTGTGTCAAATTCCTTATTGAGAGCTTCTATTTCCTTCAGACCCTGCTGCGCAAGAATATCCCTTAATTTATCATAAATAAGGATAATGCCATTATTGGCTGCATCCGGATTATTATTATCAAAATAACCAATTGCCCTTTCAAAATCATCAATAACCGGCAGTATTTTAAGCATTATATCAGCAGAAGCTGTTTTGATCAAATCTACTTTTTCTTTCAATGTCCGTTTTCTGTAATTATCAAATTCAGCAGATAAACGTAAATATTTATCCTGCCACTCTGCCAGTTTTACATCAATATTTTCTTCTTTGTCAGCTGAAACTTTTTTATCTTCTTGTATTTCAACAGTTATTTCTTCTTCATTTTCATTTAAATTATCATCATCTGCTATCATTTCATTGATTTGCTGCTCAATATTTTCCTCCTTGCTTTTTACAGTTTCTTTTGTTTTTTGCTTCCCTTGATTTTTTTTTACCATCTCAATTTACATTTATAAATTTGACCGACTCAATTATGCAAATAGTTTGCCATTATAGTAATCATGGACAAAATGGCAGGAATATAATTCCATCCATAACATAAGGGTGATGATTGATAAGATTTTCAAATCAATGTTATGGTAAACCTTTTTGGAAAAAATAACAGCTCAGATTTTTGCAGGTTATAAATGCTTTATCCGTCAGGCAATAAAATATTTTAAAACTTACCTGACATAGATATAAAGATACTGAAAAATAATTTGTTTGGAAATAGAAAAATTAAATTTCTGATAGTGGTATATTTTTAGAGCTTCAGACTTTCTAATGCTTCAGCCAGAGCATTTCCTCTTAAATTTTTAGCGATAATTACACCATCACCATCAATTAGCCAGCTTGAGGGTATAGATTGCACGTTATACAAAGCTGCCGGGACGGATTGCCAGCCTTTTAATTCACTTACATGATATTCCCATTCCATCTCATCTTTTTCTATTGCCTCCAGCCACTGCGATTTATCCTTATCAAGTGAAACGCTAAATACTGTAAATCCATCTCCATTTTTGAACTTTTCATTTTTATATTTTCGGTATGTTGCTACTATATTAGGGTTTTCTCTTCTACAAGGCGGACACCAGGCAGCCCAGAAGTCAATTAAAACTATTTTCCCGCGTAAAGATGATAATTTAAACTGATTACCATCAGGCGAAATTAATTCTACTTCAGGGGCCTTGAAACCAACACCCAATCCAACAGGAATGTTTGTTGATTTTTTATCTGAACTTTTTACCAGTGTTTCTTTTCCCTGAGTTCCGGAGCATGATATCAAAGTGATTATCAGAAGTATTGACAGGATAGCATGTTTTATTTGTGATAACATAGCCTGAATTAACGTTTATAAAAGAATAATAAATTGTTTTTTTACAATAATGTAAACAATGATAAATTAAAATCGTTCAATTCTGGCCCCTAAAACATTTAATCTTTTGTCAATTTTTTCGTATCCCCTGTCAATCTGTTCAATATTGTTTATGATACTTATGCCTTCGGCAGCCATTGCTGCTATGAGAAGTGCAACACCGGCCCTAATATCAGGCGAGGACATTGTTGTTGCCCTAAGATTTACTTTATGATCCTGACCAATAACAGTTGCCCGGTGCGGATCACATAATATAACCTGGGCACCCATATCAATCAATTTATCCACAAAAAATAAACGACTTTCAAACATTTTCTGATGGATAAGCACACTTCCTTTTGCCTGGGTTGCTGTTACAAGTATTATACTTAAGAGATCAGGAGTAAGGCCGGGCCAGGGAGAATCTGCTATTGTCATTATGGCGCCGTCAATAAAAGTTTCAATTTCATAATTTTTCTGGTAAGGTACCAGGATATCATCTTCTTCACGAATAATTTTGATCCCCAGGCGGCGAAATGCATCAGGTATTATTCCAAGCTGTTCGTAGCAAACATTCTTTATCCTGATTTCAGACCGGGTCATAGCTGCAAGTCCAATAAAACTTCCTATTTCAATCATATCAGGCAGCAGGGAGTGTGTAGTTCCGCCCAGGCTTTTCACGCCTTCAATTGTAAGCAGATTTGAGCCAATACCGCTAATTTTAGCACCCATTCTGTTAAGCATCAGGCATAGTTGTTGAATATAAGGTTCACATGCGGCATTGTAAATAGTGGTAATTCCATTGGCAAGTACAGCTGCCATAATAATATTTGCTGTCCCTGTCACAGAAGCTTCATCCAGAAGCATGTAACAGCCTTTAAGTTCTCTGGCACTTATCTGGAAAACAGATTGTTTTGCATCATAGCTAAATTTTGCACCTAATTTCTGAAATCCAATGAAATGTGTATCCAGCCTCCTACGGCCTATTTTATCCCCTCCGGGCTTTGAAATAAATGCTTTCCCAAATCTGGCGAGTAAAGGGCCGACAATCATAACAGAACCTCTCAAAGTTGTGCTTTTATAATAAAATTCGGGAGATTGAAGGTAATCCATATTTATTTCTGAGGCTTTGAAAGAATATACTCCTGAAGACGGATTCGTCACCTCTACACCCATATCCCTTATGAGATCAATTAGATTATGTATATCTCTTATTTCGGGAATATTTGATACTATGATTTTCTCTTCACTAAGAAGACATGCACAAATTATTTGGAGGGCTTCATTTTTTGCACCCTGAGGGATTATCTCACCTTTAAGCTGGTTCCTGCCCTCAATTCTGAAGCTGGCCATAAATCAGGATCATTATTTTTTACGGGGACTTCTTTTTTTACTTCTGCTTTTATATAAAATATCCCGGGTTTCATTTAATTTTAAATCATCTGTTTGTAAATCAATTTTACCCCTGGATAATTCTTTCAGATCAGAAAAGATTTGTTCATCACTAACATTTTCACGATTCCATGTAAGATATGACTTTTTCATATGGTTTGCCAAAAGGCGGATAAGGAATTCCTTTTCTTCTCCTTCATCCATGTCAGCAGCTATTTTAACCATTTGTTCAAGATATTTTCCATAATGTTTATATCTTATTTTATCCTGGTTATATTCTACCGGCCGGGGCTTTTCATATAATTTTTCCTTTTGGGGTTTTTCATAAGGAGAATCAATATCGAGCTTGAAGTCGGAAATGATTGCCAGATGGTCCCATAATTTGTGTTTATAATCGCCCTGATCACGTAAATGGGGATTAAGATTCCCCATAATATTAATTAATGTACGTGCAGCTTTGTTACGCTCCTCTCTGTCTTCAATGTTGAGGGTATGTTCAACCATCTTTTGGATATTTCTCCCGTACTCGGGTAAAATGAGATTCTTCCTGGAAGTATTATAATCGTAATTCATATGTTGTAATATCGTTAAATTATTTTTTTTATTAAATGGGGATTAAAAGTATGTTTTGGTACATTTTAGGGCAGGCTTGTTTGACATCAAAACAAGACTTTTTATTAATGTCACTTGTCACTTGTCACTTGTCACCCGAATATTAACCCCCAAATATAGTCTATCTTTTCCTAATTATGAAATAATCTTTAAACGTGCAAATTTAAGTAAAAGTTGTTTTTGCCCGTGATCTTTAAAGAAAACCGTAATTTTTGTATTTTGTGCAAAACCTTCCTTGCTTATTACTTTTCCTTTTCCAAAACGCTCATGCTCAATGTGCATGCCTGCCATAATTTCTTCATGACCGACATTATTCTTTTTAATAGATTGACTTTCATCAATCTTTATTAGTTTTCTGTGTTTTTGTAATTTAGTTGAAATAAAAGAATAATCAGATTTCAAATTATTATTTAAATAATGCTTTCCCTGATCTGATGCAGGATTAAAGGCATCATCCTGTTCAATAAACTGTTCATCAATTTCACTGATAAACCTGCTTGACCTGCAATTAACAAGCAAACCCCATTTTAATCTTGTGGAGGCATAAGAAATAAATACGTTTTCCTTTGCACGTGTTATTGCCACATAAAATAGTCTGCGTTCCTCTTCAAGTTCCCTTGGCGAATTTAAAGACATATAAGAAGGGAACAGTTCTTCTTCCACACCGGTGATAAAAACACAGCGGAATTCCAGTCCTTTAGCAGAATGGATTGTCATAATCGGCACTTTATCATTGTCATCATCGATATTTGTATCTGCATCCGTGTAAAGTGTTACGGTTTGGAGGAAAGCCGAGAGACTTGTGTCATCAGCATTTTCCTCGTTATCTGTAAATTCTTTTATACTATTTAGTAATTCTTCCAGATTTTGTAATCTGCTTATTCCTTCCGGGGTTTTATCCTGCCCCAGTTCTTTTATTAAACCTACATTGCCTGCAATAGAATATGCCAGATCAAAGGCCTTCATTTTTGTTGCTTTCTCCCTGAAATAATTAATCATTTCAACAAAAGAAGCCAGTTTTTTTATGGTCCCACTATTAAGTTCTTTAGTCAATAATGCAGGATCACTCAAAATTTCCCAAATGGCTTTTCCTGAAACTTGTGAAAGCATTTCTACTTTGCTAATAGTCGACTTTCCTATTCCTCTGAGAGGGTAATTTATTATACGTTTTAATGATTCATCATCAGAAGGGTTCAGGATAACACGAAAATATGCAAGCACATCTTTTATCTCCTTGCGCTGGTAAAATGATAATCCTCCATATACCCTGTAAGGGATATTCATTATTCTAAGAGATTCTTCAAAAATCCTGGACTGTGCATTTGTACGGTAAAGTATGGCAAAGTCACGATAATGCATTTGTCTGCTATATACCATATCTTTAATCATACCGCTAATGATATTTCCTTCAAGCTTATCCGTTTGAGCTTCCAGGAGCCTTATTTTATCTCCTTCATCTTTATTACTAAAAACTTTTTTTGATATTTGATCTTTGTTATGGGAAATTATACTATTAGCTGCATTAACTATATTTCCCGTTGATCTGTAATTTACTTCAAGAACGATCATTTTTGAGTCAGGGTAGTCACTTTTGAATTTGAGAATATTTTCGAAGTAGCGTTGTGAGAGAAATTTATTGAGGGG
>CAZLXM010000010.1:0-5793 GCA_964563105.1 uncultured Bacteroidaceae bacterium | reverse complement strand
GAATAAATACTTTGGGCATCGTCCCCAACTGCACATATATTTCTATGTTCATTAGCAAGTGCATTGATAATCAAATATTGGGAGTAATTAGTGTCCTGATATTCATCTACTAAAACAAAATTAAATGCCTGCTGATATTTTTTTAGGATTTCCGGATATTTTTTGAAGAGAATATTTATATTCATTAGCAGGTCATCAAAATCCATAGCACCAGCTCTTTTACACCGGGCAGCATAACGAATATAAATGTCTCCCAGCCGGGGTCGTCTTGCTGCAGTATCCATAGTCAGAATATCCTGATTTTTTGCATAAGCTTCTGCTGTAACCAGATTATTTTTTGCCATGGAGATACGTGATAGTACTTCAGAAGCTTTATATATTTTTTCATCCAGGTTCAATTCACGGATTATAGTTTTGATAAGGTTCCTTGAATCAATAGTATCATATATAGTATAATCTGAAGGATATCCCAGGGCATTGCTCTCATAACGAAGTATTTTTGAAAAAACAGAATGAAATGTTCCCATCCATAATCTTCCGGCTATATCAGGGCCAGCCAGCAAAGCAATCCTTTCCTTCATTTCCCGTGCTGCCTTATTTGTAAATGTTAGTGCTAAAATAGTATATGGGGCTATACCTTCCTGAAGCATGTGAGCAATCCTGTATGTCAGAACACGGGTTTTCCCTGAACCTGCCCCTGCTATAACCAGGGTTGGCCCATTATAATTTATAACAGCTTCTCTTTGATTATCATTTAGTTCCTTTAAAATATCAGCCACAACTTAAATTGTTTTTTAAAAAGCCAAAGTAATATTTGTATCCTTATTATAATAATTTATTTCTAAAAAAAGTTATAAAGGAGTAATATTTTATAAATTCACCGAGATTCATTATTATTGCAGGTTAATCTAATAAAAAGGAATGTTTGGTTTTAATACCAACCAATTTAAAAGAACTCATAAAATGCGCTTTTTACCTGGTCTGATATCAGTGTTTTTACTGCATTCCTTATTGTTGCTTAATGCCCAGATCTTTGCTCCACAGGCAGATTATTCCCTTAAAATTTCTTATAACACATATTCAGGTAATGATAGTGTGTTTGTATTTTATAATCCTGATAATGGAACTCGAAAAGGAAGCCTGACTGCTTTTCCACCTCTTTCGGGTAATTATAGTTTTCAATGGTCAATGTATGATCATGTAAATAAATCATTTGCCCCTCCTTTTCTTGTTCACTCTAACACCCGACAATCAGTTGCCCCTAATTTGGAAAACGGCGGTTATCAAGTTAGGATTACAAACGGGATTGATACGGATACAGTTTTTATTGCCTGGGTTTTTTTAAATCAACTTAAAGTAAATATTGAAAAAGATATACATGGTAAAATAAAACCTCATAAATATACCTGCGATTTTCTAATATTAGATGGGGTGGTGATTCCTGATACTTTTTACTATTATGATCAAATTAGTCATGACCCTGTCTGGCTTAAGAATGGTTATACATTTTTATGGGAATCAGATCCGGATGATCCTGAATATCCTATACCAAACAGGAATAAGATTCTTGAATCAAATATTACTTATAATCCTCCTCCTAAAGATACCCGTTTTATTTTAACTGCAATTGACAGCTTTGGCATGAAAATTAGTGATGAAGTTTTATATGAATCCATTCATGTCAAATCGGATTTTATTATTCAGGCCCTTGATATGAAGGAGACTCAATTATTTAATAATGTGAACCTCCCTTTTGAAGATGGGTCTCCATTGACTATTAAATTTATTAATAAAAGTCTTAATGGCTACGAGTTTGAATGGATCTTTGCCGATTCAGCGAGATCAGGGATGTTTAGTAATGAGTATACTACTGATGTAAATTATTATCCGGAATTTACTTATTATATTCCTGCTGATTATTATCCTGTGTTAATTGCAAAAAGCTTAGAAGGATGTGTTGATACTTTAAGAACAGAAGACAGGATAACTGTTTTGCCTTCTTTACTTGATGTGCCTAACGTTTTTACCCCTGACGGGGATGATTTGAACAGTCATTTTAAAGTAGGGCACCGTTCCCTCAAGGCATTTAGTATTGTTATTATGAACAGATGGGGGAAAGTAGTTTACAAAGCTGATGTAAAAGATATGTATTCCTGGGAGGGCTGGAATGGAAATATATTGAATACCAATAATCCTGCCGCTCCCGGACCTTATTTTTATGTAATTGAAGCGCTTGGCTGGGATAATGAAAAGTATATAAGAGGTCAGTATAAAGGAACAGTTTATTTATTCAGAGGAGATTGATAATAAATATTTTGTTCATTTACTCTTATTCGTCCTCCGATTCTTCCTCATATGCTTTCAGCAGGGCCTCCTGGATTTCTGCCGGTACTTGTGTATACTCAGAAAATTTCATGGAATACATAGCCCTTCCACCGGTAATTGAGCTTAGTGCTGTAGAATATTTATTCATCTCTGCCAACGGTACTTTTGCCGTAATTTTCTCAAAATCTTTTTCACTTGCCATACCCATCACAACCGCTCTTCTTCCCTGCAGATCACTCATTACATCGCCCATTCTGCCTGAAGGTACCAGTACCTCAACCAGATAAATGGGTTCAAGGATTTTGGGTGCAGCTTCTTTAAAAGCTTTGCTAAATGCATTTCTCCCTGCCAGTCTGAATGAAATTTCATTGGAATCTACAGGATGCATTTTTCCGTCGTATACATAAACTCGTATATCTCTGGCATATGATCCTGTTAAAGGGCCTTCCTCCAGCTTTTCCATTATACCTTTGAGTATTGCAGGCATAAAACGTGAATCTATTGAGCCGCCAACAATACAATTATTATAAATAAGCTTTCCACCCCATTGAAGGGCAATTTCTTCCTTAGCCCTGACGCTTATTTTTATTTCTTTACCATTTATTTTAAATAATTCCGAATCGGGTGCACCTTCTTTATGGGGTTCAATTACCAAATGAACTTCCCCAAACTGTCCTGCTCCCCCGGATTGCTTTTTATGTCTGTAATCAGCCTGCGAAGCTTTTGTTATCGTTTCGCGATAAGGGATCTTTGGAGTTATAAATTCAGTATCTACTTTGAACACATTATCGAGATGCCATTTTACAATTTTCAGATGGTGTTCCCCTTGTCCTGATAAAATTATTTGTTTGAGTTCTTTAGAATATTCTATTATGACCGTAGGGTCTTCCTCATGCATTCTGTTCAATACTTCACCCATTTTTTCTTCGTCTCCTTCACTCAGTGGACGAATAGCGGTACGGAATTTTGGTTCAGGGAATGGTATTGGCGGGTATATGATTTTATGATCGGTTGATAATGTATCATTCGTTTTGGTACTCTTGAGTTTTACTGTTGCCCCAATATCCCCTGCAGTAATTTTTGGGACCTTGGTCCTGTTTTTACCTGCACTCATATATATTTGGGAAATTCTTTCTTTATTTGAAGATCTGTTATTCAGAAGATCTAAAGCCTCAGAAATTTCACCTGACATTACTTTGAAAAAGTTAACCTCTCCAATGTGTTGTTCTACCGATGTTTTGAAAACAAATAATGCGGGGGCAGCTGCTGAATCAATTTTTCTCTCAGTGCCATCAATATCTTCAGGAGCCGGAAGCCTGTCGGGGGAGGGGAAAAGATCAACGATTAATTCCAGTAGCCTACCGGTTCCCATATTTTTTTTAGCAGAAACACAAAAAATAGGGAACATACCCCTTGAAATGATACCTCCCACTATTCCTTTTTTTAATTCAGCCTCATCAAGAGTTTCTTTTTCAAAAAACAGCTCCATAAGAGACTCATCACTTTCAGCCGCTTGTTCGATTAGCTGGTTTCGCAATTCTTCAGCCCTTTCAGCTTCTGATGCCGGTAAATCTGTAATCTCGGGTTTCCCTCCTGTTTCGGGGTATTTATATAACTTCATGCTTACCAGGTCAACTATTGAATTAAAACCCGGCCCTGCATTTAAAGGATATTGAAGGAGAGTGATTTTTGACCCAAACCTTTCCTTTAACATTTCAAGAGTTTTCTCAAAATTTGCTTTATCATGATCACATTGGTTTATCACAAATGCTAATGGCTTATTGGTCCTCTCCGTCCACCGGTTATGAATTTCAGTGCCCACTTCAACTCCGTGTTGGCAGTTAACAAGAATAACGGCAACATCAGCCACACTGAGGCCTGACACAGCTCCACCAATAAAATCATCTGCACCGGGAGCATCCAGTATATTTATTTTATTATTATTCCATTCAGAATAAAGAACACTTAAATATACAGAGTTTTGGTTTTCGTGTTCAATAAGATTGTAATCTGAAACAGTATTATTATTATCCACATCTCCACGGCGATCTATAACACCACCTTCAAAAAGCAAAGATTCTGCAAGTGTAGTTTTTCCCGAGCCGGCATTGCCTAATAGCACAATATTGCGAATTTGTTTTGTTGTATAAGTTTTCACGATATAATTATTTAATTATTGTATATACTTTTATTTCAGATTAAAAGATTAATTAAAAGCTTTATAAAAATAGAAATGCAAAAGTAATAATTTTTTAAATTGATACAAGAGACTAATATCCATTAGATGATTATGGGCTTTTTCTTAGAATTTTTATACAGTGTAAATATAATATTATCTATGGAAAATTATTGTTATTAAAAAAAAAAGAATACCTTTGCAACCCATTTCGTAAAAATAATTTATTAAAAACATATATAGTAATAAGACTTTTATGCCAACAATTCAGCAATTAGTCAGGAAAGGCAGGAAAAATTTAATTGAAAAAAGCAAATCCCCTGCACTTGATTCTTGCCCCCAAAGACGGGGGGTATGTGTACGTGTTTATACAACCACACCAAAGAAGCCAAATTCGGCTATGAGGAAGGTAGCCAGGGTAAGGCTGACCAATAGTAAAGAAGTAAATGCTTATATTCCTGGTGAAGGTCATAATCTTCAGGAACACTCGATCGTACTTATTCGCGGAGGAAGGGTAAAAGATCTTCCGGGAGTAAGATATCATCTTATCAGAGGGGCACTCGACACATCGGGAGTTGATGGAAGGACCCAGAGACGATCAAAATATGGAACTAAAAAACCAAAGAAAAAATAATCAGATATATCCAATATGAGAAAAGGTAAACCTAAAAAAAGGGTATTGTTACCTGATCCCAAATATGGTGATCAATTGGTAACCAGGTTTGTGAACAGCCTGATGTTGGACGGCAAAAAAAGTATTGCCTACAGTATTTTTTATGATGCAATGGATATTGTTGGTAAAAGAATGAAAAACGAAGAAAAAAGTCCACTTGAAATTTGGAAGCAGGCTTTGGAAAATATTACCCCGCTGGTAGAAGTAAAAAGCAGAAGAGTTGGGGGTGCCACATTTCAGGTTCCGGTAGAGATAAGGCCGGACAGGAAAATTTCCATTAGCATGAAAAATCTTGTGCTTTTTTCAAAAAAACGTTCCGGAAAATCAATGAGTGAAAAGCTTGCTACAGAGATCATGGCTGCTTACAACAATGAAGGTGGGGCTTTTAAGAAAAAAGAAGATACTCATCGTATGGCTGAAGCTAACAAAGCTTTTGCTCATTTCAGGTTTTAAAAGACAAGATATTTATAGCAGATGAAGCTTGATCTGAAATATACAAGGAATATTGGTATCATGGCGCATATTGATGCAGGCAAAACCACTACAACTGAGCGTATATTGTTTTATAGCGGTATTATGCACAGAATGGGGGAGGTTCATGACGGTTCTGCAACAATGG
>CAZLXM010000009.1:55851-61339 GCA_964563105.1 uncultured Bacteroidaceae bacterium | reverse complement strand
GGTATGAATAACCATTTAATTATGTGCACATTATAAACAAGTGCGAAACTTAAGTTAGTTAGTATTTTATTAACGAGACTGTCAGGAGGGGAACATTCACCTGCTTTAAAAGCTAAATATAAAAATTCTGATAATTTATTATCTGTAATAAATAAATCAG
This sequence comes from uncultured Bacteroidaceae bacterium, assembly GCA_964563105.1. GTDB lineage: Bacteria > Bacteroidota > Bacteroidia > Bacteroidales > CAYVTV01. The sequence continues at coordinate 61,179 of CAZLXM010000009.1, read as the reverse complement.
AAGAATCAGCCAAATAGTTTAAATCACTAAAGTCATCAATTACAAAAAAAAGAGTAGAATTTATTCCCATAGGCATTTAATTTTATTTGCTTTGCTTATGGGAAATAAACGTAAGATATAAGACTTTATTGTTTACTTCTTTAAATTAACTGGCAGATAAATTTAAGTTATAGTTATGAATAAGTTTTCTCAGATTTATCAGGGCATAACGCATGCGTCCCAATGCTGTATTTATACTCACGTTGGTTTGCTCGGCAATTTCTTTGAAACTAAGTCCCAGATAATGCCGTAGAATAACTACCTGACGTTGGTCTGCCGGTAATTTTTCAACCAAACTTCTCAAATCCTCACAAATCTGATCAATAATCAGTTCATCTTCAATATTTTTATCAGCAAATTTCCGATTATTAAACAAATTAAGTTCATAATTATCATTTGAAATGGTAAGCATCTGCTTTTCCTTTCTAAAATGATCAATTATCAGATTATGTGCAATACGGATTACCCATGATAAAAAGCGTCCGTTATCCTGATATTTACTCTCTTTAAGGGATTTGATCACTTTGATAAAAGTGTCCTGAAAAATATCTTCTGCAAGTTGCTCATTCTTCACCATAAGAAAAATATAGGTAAAGACTTTATTTTTGTGTCGAGTGATTAAATGATTGATACATTCAGCACTGCCATTTATGAACCCCTGGATAAGTTCATAATCAGTTTTTTCAATTATTTTCAAAACTATCTACTTTTTAAAAATTAACAGGGTAGATATGTTTCGATAGGCAGTCCTCCTTTTTGAATTATTAAATAATTAATATACTATTTCTTGTTATACGCAAAAATAAATAAAAAGATATTCATACAAAAATATATTAATTTTGCTAATTAAAAAAATTGAATGCCAGAACAAAAAAATAATAATCAAAATGCTATAGTTATTAAAGGTGCCAGGGTACATAACCTGAAAAATATTGATCTTTCTATTCCAAGAGATAAATTAGTAGTTATCACAGGATTATCCGGATCCGGCAAATCATCTTTAGCATTTGACACCTTATATGCAGAAGGGCAAAGGAGATACGTGGAAAGTCTTTCATCTTATGCAAGACAGTTTCTTGGCCGAATTGATAAGCCTGATGTTGATTATATTCATGGAATTCCGCCTGCAGTTGCTATTGAACAAAAGGTTAATACAAGAAATCCTCGTAGTACAGTTGGTACATCTACAGAAATCTATGATTATCTTAAATTATTATATTCAAGGATAGGAAAAACGTTTTCTCCTGTTTCAGGAGAACTTGTTAAAAAACATACCGTTACAGATGTAGTCAATTATATAGTATCCTTCCCCCAATCATCAAAATTATTAATTCTTACTCCATTTAATTGTTGTGAAGGTTCCACAATCTCATATCAGCTCAATCTGTTTTTTCGTCAGGGAATTACCCGTATGATAATTAATAACGAGATTTTATCACTTTCAGAGATAATCCAAAACCCTTTACTTCTGGAAAATGCTCCGGGCCAGGATCTTGTAATTGACCGGATAACGGTATCAGATGATGAGGAATCTTTAAGCCGTTATGCTGATTCAGTTCAAATTGCTTTCTCTGTAAGTAAAGGTGTTTGTCGTATAATGGACTTTGAAAGATCAGTTATAAATGAATTTAGCGATAAATTTGAGGCTGACGGGATAGTATTTGAAGAACCATCGGAACATATGTTTAGTTTTAATAATCCTGTTGGCGCATGCCCTGAATGTGAAGGATATGGGCAGGTTATTGGTATTGATGAAGATCTTGTAATCCCAAATAAAAGTCTGTCAATTTATGAAGATGCTATTGCATGCTGGAAAGGAGAAAAAATGAGTAAATGGAAAGACAGATTGATATATAATGCAGATCGCTTTGATTTCCCTATATATACACCATTTTATAAATTAACAGATGATCAAAAAGAACTTGTGTGGAAAGGTAATAAGTATTTTAAAGGGTTAAACAGATTTTTTGATTACCTGGAAGAGAAAAAGTATAAAATACAATACAGGGTAATGCTTTCAAGATACAGGGGTAAAACAATATGTCCCTCATGCAAAGGAAGCAGACTTAGAAAAGAGTCCGGCTATGTAAAAATAAACGAAAAAGCAATTACTGACCTGGTTTTAATGCCGGTAAGTCAATTATACACTTTTTTCAATACCCTGTCTTTAACTGACAATGAAACCCGGACTGTGGAGCGTTTACTTATTGAAATTAAAAGTCGCCTTGAATTTTTAATAAATGTAGGCCTCGGGTATCTTACTTTGAACCGTCTTTCTTCCACTTTATCTGGTGGCGAATCACAAAGAATAAATCTGGCAACATCTCTTGGAAGCAATTTAGTTGGTTCCCTGTATATTCTTGATGAGCCAAGTATAGGGCTTCATCCCCGGGATACGCATCTTCTCATTCATGTTCTTAAAATGCTCAAGGAAATAGGAAATACTGTAATCGTCGTTGAACACGATGAGGAATTAATTAAAGCCTCTGATTTAATGATCGATATTGGGCCGGGGGCGGGCAGGGAAGGAGGATATATTATATTTACAGGCAAACCGGCAGATATTATAAAAGATACTGAAAGCCTGACTTCCAGATATTTATCCGGGATTCTTAAAATAGATATTCCTGCTATCAGAAGAAAATGGGTAAATTTTATTGAAATTAAAGGGGCAAGAGAAAATAATTTAAAAGGAATTGATGTGAAGTTTCCTTTAAATATAATCACTGTTATTACCGGAGTATCCGGATCCGGTAAGTCTTCGCTGGTTAAAAACATTCTTTATACTGCCTTGCAAAAAACTTTAAATGGATCAATTGAGAAAGCTGGTAAATTTGATTATTTAGAAGGTGATATTCATCTAATAAATCAGGTAGAGTTTGTTGATCAGAATCCGATTGGGAGATCTTCCAGATCAAATCCGGCTACTTATCTCAAAGCATTTGATGATATAAGAAAATTATTTGCTGATACGCCACTTGCATCTGTTAATGGATTTAAAGCCGGACATTTTTCTTTTAATATTGACGGGGGCAGATGTGAAGAATGCTTAGGTGAGGGGGTCATTCGGGTAGAAATGCAATTTATGGCTGATGTTACTTTAAACTGTGAAAGTTGTAAGGGTAAAAGATTTAAAGACGAAGTACTTAATGTTAAATATCAGGGTAAAAATATTTATGATGTTTTGGAAATGACCGTAGATGAAGCGATCGATTTTTTTAATCAGACAAAAGGCAACACTGAACAACGTATCATCAATAAACTTAAACCCTTACAAGATGTGGGTTTAGGATATGTTAAGCTGGGTCAGTCATCAAGTACCCTTAGCGGAGGGGAGAGCCAGAGAGTTAAACTGGCCTTCTTTTTGAGCAGGGAATCAGTTTCAGAGAATATATTATTTATTTTTGATGAGCCAACCACAGGCCTGCATTTTCATGATATAAAAAAATTACTTGATGCTTTTAATGCACTGATGGAAAAAGGCCATTCAATTATAATTATAGAGCATAATCTGGAAATAATTAAATCAGCTGATTGGATTATTGACCTCGGGCCCGAAGGAGGGGAGAAGGGAGGTGAACTTGTTTTCGCCGGAATTCCGGAAGAAATAATTTATAACAAACAAAGTTATACAGGGAAATTCCTGAAAAATAAATTATATACTGATATTTAAAATGAAATTTTTAATATACCGAATGAATTTATGACATAAATTCTCACGGTTTTTTATTTTTGAGTCGTGCCAAAAACTTTCTGAAGAATATTTCCTACAGAAGTCTTTGCCCATCTCCAGGGATCCTGCCTGATTTTTCTTTCTTCCTGGCCTGCTTTATAAAACAATCCGTCCAGCGCTTTTTCAGTAACATAATTTCCCAAATCAGTATTTTGTACAGGTTCAAGCAGTCCGAAAGAATTATTAGCAATTGTGTTATAATTGAGTGTTAAAGCATTCCAAATCTGATTAGGAGACAAGTTTCCAACAAGTACTTTATTGAGTGAAACATTTATTTTAGGAGAAAATGCTCTGTTGAGATCACTGTAAGTTGCCGAATAAAGATACGAGGTTGCAGCTGTTGAATCAAACCCTGATGTGCTTTCTGTTGTCAGGGGGTTTTTCCCCCCAAGAATAGTCAATCCGTCAGCTATGGTCAGGTTTTTAATAGCATTCTTAAAAATAGGCCCTGCTTCACTTGCTGCATCTTCAGCGGCTCTGTTAAGAGCAAGAATGGCTTCTTCAATTTTTTGGTCAAATCCGGCAATCCGTAGCAGGGAATTATTCCGGTTGTCATAAATCCGTTTTGCTTCAGGGGGTAACATTATTTTAATTGCAGCATCTTTATAAAAACCATCAATTTTTGAGGTGAATTTAACGGAAGAATCGGTGCCAACAAGTAATGCTGTTTTTAAACCATCAACAATATCCTGGTTTGTCAGGCCACTTGAAACAGAGGAAGGCATTTGTTTTATAACCTCATCACAACCGGGAGGAACAGCTCCCTGTGATAAAATAACTAATAATATGAAAATTAAATAATTCTTCAAAAATTAGAAATTAAACAATTAATAATTAATTTTTCAAACCAAACATAATTGCCACGCAACCTTCAACAGGGTTAACACCATATATCCCGCTTACAGGAATTTTAACCACTATTTTTAATTGTTGACTGGATTCAAGCCGAAAATCCCATTTCCAGTCATAATTATTTGCCTTATTGTTATATAATACTTTGCCTGAGCTGTCAATAAGTGAAAATTCAATCTTTCCAAGATTGCTTGCACTACAAACACCTATACGGTAATCTATATTAGAATAGAAAGTTTTATACAACTCAGCCTCTTCACCTTCAACCAGAATAGCAGCATGATAATTACCATCATGTTGATATGGGGCCAGACCAACTTTGCAGGTATTCTTTGCAAATTGTTTACATTGACTATAAACATTAATTGGAAAAACAAAAATATAGGTAAGGAGGATACTAATGAAAAAAATGTTTTTCATAATGAATTTATTAAATTATGAAATATATCTGGTTCTTATTTCTTTTATCTTATTAGTAAGCTCTTTAAATACTTCATTTGATATTTTAATTGTAGTTTCAGACTTCAGCAAAGTAACATTCGTTTGCAGATCAACTTCAGCCTGATTATTGGCCTGGTTAATTTTAACCTTATCAAAAGTATGCCTGAGATCTTCAATATCTTTCATAATAACCTGAACATCTGTATTGTCTATTAAATCTTTTAACAGGTTTAATACTATTTCCAAAGTAAATTTTTGTTCTG
>CAZLXM010000009.1:23052-55841 GCA_964563105.1 uncultured Bacteroidaceae bacterium | reverse complement strand
TCTGCTATCCTGTCAATCAGCTGATTCTCTTTCCTGTTGGGATCTGAGGAAGCAAGATTTACCGCAATAAATAATCCTTCTATCCATCCTCCAACTAAAATAACGGAAGCAGTTGACTGGAGCCCTTTATCTTCAAGAAACGAATTTGAGTTAAGTAAGGTTTCAGAAATGATATCAATAATTACATCTTTATTGTTAATATTTTCTTCGAGCCTTCTTATTGTGCCTTCATCAATGACATCTATTATGGAAAGACCTTCGGCCATTCTTTTTGTAACATTAATATAATCCAAAATAGTTTGACTTTGTTCAAAAAGGCTGGCGTAGCTTAAATCAGTACTATATATTCCAAGGTTCAATGCCATCTTAAGATTTGTATTATAATTAAAGGAATTTGAAGTGGGATTTAATAGGTCCTTATCATATGTTGCGCCGCTATTTTTTAGAAGTATAGCTGTTTCAACAGAAGATGGCAGTGAGTAAAACACTTTTTTTGCAATATCTGTCTTATCTTCAGGATCTTTATTCTCACTTATAAATTTATCCGTTATTTTTAATCCTGATGATCTTGATTGATCTGAACTGCAGGCTGTAAAAACAATGATTAAAAACAGCGATAATATATATGCAGTCCGTCTGGAAAGCAAAAGTTTATTATTCATACAAATTAAATTTTATAATTCTGAGATTCAGTAACTTTTATATCTAATATAGAAATAAAATTAATTGATTTATTTAATAAATAAAATAATTATCATACTAATATGCCCTGGCAAAATACGCTCTTTCTGAAGTACTTTTGCCAGTATAGATGCATTTTCCATTTTCATTTTTACTATACGTTGGAATGCATCGAATAGTTGCTTTTGTTTCTTCTTTTATCTTGTTTTCTGTTTCAACTGTCCCGTCCCAATAGGCTAAAACAAAGCCTCCTTTGTTTTCAATAGTATCCCTGAATTCATCCCAGCTTGAAACAGTATAAGTATTTTTATCCTTAAAATCAAGAGCTTTATTAAAGATGTTATCCTGAATCTCATTTAATATTTCCTGTACTTTGCTAACTACATCATTATTCTGGACTGTTATTTTATCAAGTGTATCCCTCCTGGCAAATTCGAGCGTACCTTTTTCAATATCCCTGGGGCCAATTGAAATTCTCAACGGAACACCCTTTAATTCATATTCTGTAAACTTCCATCCGGGTTTGTGGGTTTCACGATTATCATATTTTACAGAAATTCCGGCTTTAATAAGAGCATTCTTTATTTCTTCGGCTACATTGTTAATCCCTGATAACTGTTCGTGATTTTTATAAATTGGGATAATTACAACCTGAATTGGAGCCAGCTTTGGGGGCAGCACCAGGCCACTATCATCAGAATGTGCCATTATTAATGCCCCAATTAATCTGGTAGAAACTCCCCATGAAGTAGCCCATACATAATCGAGTTTCCCGTCTTTGTTGGCAAACTGTACATCAAAGGCCCGGGCAAAATTTTGTCCCAGAAAATGAGATGTTCCTGCCTGTAATGCTTTCCCATCCTGCATAAGGGCTTCAATACAATAGGTGTCAACTGCACCTGCAAATTTTTCATTTTCCGATTTTTTACCTTTTAAAACCGGAATAGCCATCCATTGTTCTGCAAAATCAGCATAAACATTTAACATTTTTAAAGTTTCATCAATTGCTTCTTCTTTTGTAGCATGAGCAGTATGCCCTTCCTGCCATAAAAATTCGGCAGTTCTTAAAAACAATCTGGTACGCATCTCCCAGCGTACAACATTCGCCCACTGATTTACCAAAATCGGTAAATCACGATATGATTGTATCCAGTTTTTATAGGTATTCCATATAATAGTTTCAGATGTGGGACGTATAATAAGTTCCTCTTCTAATTTAGCTTCCGGATCAATAATGATTTCACCTGTAATGTGATCATTTTTTAAACGATAATGTGTTACAACTGCACATTCCTTTGCAAAGCCCTCAATGTGAGCAGCTTCGCGGGAAAAAAATGATTTGGGTATGAACAAAGGAAAATAAGCATTTACGTGCCCCGTATCTTTGAACATCTTATCCAATACTGATTGCATTTTTTCCCATATAGCATATCCATAAGGTTTAATTACCATGCATCCTCGTACAGCCGAATATTCAGCCATATCAGCTTTTATCACTAAATCATTATACCATAGGGAATAATTTTCAGATCGAAGAGTTAATTCTTTTGCCATTCTTTGATTATTATTTGTTTATAATTTCAAAATCAGTGCAAAATAAAAAAATAAATACCGGAAAATGAAATGAGAAAAATATTTCAAAAACCATGAAAATTAAAAAGAAAAGTTTATTTAAAGTATTTTCATAATCTAAATTCGTTATGTTTGTATTGACTTAGTTGTTAAAATTTCACTTTATTCTGTTTTTGGTATAGATTTTGCATTTATTTAACTAAAATTAACATGTTTTTCAGAAGGAGAGTAAAAGATGAAAACAATCAGTAACATATTAATAATCATAGCAGTCATAACACTTGCAGCCTGTTCTAAAGGTTTCTTTGCTACTTCAGGCGGATACGATGATGTGTATTATGTGCCTGGAAAAAAGTTACAAACAGCCTATAATACAGAACAGCAAAGTCAGACTCTGCTACCATCCGGGCAGGATATTACCGCAACAGGATCATATAAAAAATCAGCTGCGATACCTTACGATCCTGATACCGGAGGAATGAGTGATTACGAAAAATATCATATGCAAAAGGAACAGGAAGCATTAAATGAATCACAACCTGTTTACCGTCAACAGGAAGAATATAGTTACGATACTTCAGTTCCTTACCAGGAACAAAATGTACAGGATTATGCAAGAGATTCTTATTCATATTATGATAAAGACTCAGACAGAGTTGTAATAAATAATTATTATGGCCCTGGTTATTATGACGATTATGACTACTATTATTCCTCAAGGATACGCAGGTTCAGCCGCCCTTACTATAGCTGGAATTATTATGACCCCTTCTTTACAGACATGTTTTATTATAATTACAACCCTGCATTTTGGGGAATGAGTATTTATTACGGCTCTTACTTTAGCCCTTATTTTGGTTTCTCATATAATCCATGGTATTATGGAAGCTATTATCCCTATTATAGCTGGAATTATTATGATCCCTGGTATAGCCCGTATTACAGCTCCTTTTACCGTGGATATTACAGAGGATTTTACGACAATTATTATGGTTATGGATATTATCCATATTATCCATATTCTTACACTATAACTGACAGGAATCGTAGCAGTTACTATTACGGTCACAGAAGTTCCAGATCAGGTAACTCAACATATTCAAGTTCAACAACCGGGACTGGCGATAAGAAATCAACAATTGTATCTGATCCAAGAGTAAGAAGCAGATATGAGCCTGCAGGAACATCTGAAGGAGTTAGAAAATCTACTACAGGTACAGAATCTGATCCCGCTGTCAGATCACGGTCTCTTAGTGGTCCTTCCTCAGGATCAATAAGAAATGCACCTTCCGAAACAGGAGTTCAAAAAAGCGGTACTACAAACGATAATGTTATCAGAACTCGTCCTGAATCCAGGAGTGTAAATCAGGAAAATACAAGAACAATTTCATCTTCAGGTAGTTCTGCTGTCAGACAACCCTCCGGCTCAAATGTATACCAAAGATCTATACAGAATCAGGATGCCGTTAGAAACCTGGAAAAGGACCAGGGAAATATAAAGACTGAATCAGGAACTTATACACCAAGTTATACAAAACCAAGGACCACATCAACTCCAACCTATAACAGGAGTGATAATTCCGGAACTAATCCCGGCCCTATTAAAAGTGGAGTAATTACAAATCCTTCAACAAGTCCTTCCTCCGGAACAAGCCCTGCCTATACCAGGCCTTCGACAACTACAAGCCCGCAAAGATCTACCACTATTTCACCTGGTACATCAACTCAGAATTACAGAGCACCTTCAAATACTTCATCAAGTTACAGCAGACCTGCCCCTGCACCTTCTTCAAGTACAAGACCAGCTGCCACACCTTCATATTCACGTCCTTCATACACACCATCAAGGTCTTCATCAGGAAGTTCGTATAGTGGATCCACACCGGCAACAAGGTCTCCATCTTCAGGAAGTAGCTCAGGCAGCAGTTCAGGATCTGGCAGTTCAGGTAGTAGTAACCGTAGCAGTACATCATCAGGTTCAGGACGTAGATAATTATTATCTGTCGACTAAATAAACAAACTGAACTTCAATACTTTTAATAATAGTAATTATGAGAATTTGTAGTATTATCTTTATTGGCTTAATAATTAGTGTTTCAATATTATCAGGACAAAATGAGACAGATGCACTTCGATTTTCCCGGCAACTTACAGTTGGAACTGCAAGAAGTGTGGGTTTAGGTGGCGCAATGGGGGCAGTAGGTGCCGATTTTACATCACTGAGCATTAATCCTGCTGGCTTAGCGCTTTACAGAGGTTCAGAGGTTTCTTTTTCGCCTTCTTTATCATGGGACAACACAAGTTCAAATTTCCTGGGAAATTCCTATGATGAATCTAAATATAACTTTAACATAGGAAACCTTGGATTTGTAAGTACTTATGATATGAACAGGGAAAAGGGATGGATAAGTAGCAACTTTGGATTGGGATACAATCAAAATGCAAACTATAACAGAAACATCCTGATGAGTGGAATTAACAGAAACAGTTCCCTTTTGGATAATTTTACCGATTATGCAAATCAGTTTCCAAATAGCTTAAGTGAATTTTATGAGAAACTCGCGTATGATACTTATCTGATACCTTATGATACACTTACCAATACATACTGGAACGATATACAAAATGCCGGTTATGGCCAATTACAAAGAAGAACCCTAAATACAAAAGGGTCCAGAGGTGAATACACCTTCTCTTTCGGAGCAAATTATAGTAATTTTTTGTATCTGGGCGCAACATTTGGTCTCGTAAGATTAAGGTTTGAAAAAGACATTATTCATAATGAAGAGGATATTAATAATTCGATTGATTTTTTTGACAGATTTATTTTTATCGAGAATGTTCGTAGTTCCGGAACAGGTTATACATTTAAACTCGGTGGAATTGTGAGGCCTGTTAATAATTTAAGAATAGGACTTTCATATCATTTTCCGGAATTTTTTAACCTGAATGATAGATTTACAACTGAAATGGAAGGGTTTTATGATCCTTCTGAAAATATGCAGCCAAAAAAAGTGTACTCACCTTTAGGCGATTATGATTATAAGCTTAATACTCCATCAAGATTCATTGCCAGTATGGGTTTAATACTGGAAAATACCGGACTTATAAGTATTGATTATGAAAGAGTGGATTTTTCCAAAGCAAAACTTAATTCTTCCGATTATGATTTTTTTAATGAAAATGCTACTATAAAGCAATTATATAAAGCAACAAATATATTGCGTATTGGAGCTGAATTAAAAATAGGAACAGCATATTTGAGAGGTGGTTATTCATTCCGGCAAAGCCCTTATGTAAGTAGCGAACCTAATACAAAAGCAAATCTAAATATATTCTCCGGAGGAATAGGCATGCGTGGCAGAACAGTTTTTGTAGATTTCGGATATTCAATCAGTAATTCAGAGGAAGTATACTATATGTACCTGCCACAAATGACTGATGGGGCCAGAAATAAATCTATAGGAAATAATATGATACTTACGGTCGGATATAAATTCTGATAAAAGTTATTCTGCCATAGACTTTTATTAAATTTTCAATTTTGTTTACTGATATTACATTCGGCCAATATTAAGCGTGATTCATTTCCTTTATTAAAAAGTAAATCCAAAATACTCAGATTAGGAAAAAACTCAAATTTATCAGAAAAAACCTGATGGTACAATATCGGAATAAAAGTACTATCTGAAGCAATACTTTTTTTAGGATGAATTAAATCTCTATAATCAATGGGAATAGATAGTTCTTCAGCAGAAAAATATTCATTTGTTAAATGCAGGGAGATATTCAATTGAAGTAAGCTTATGATCTTAAAAGTAATTTCAAAATTAAGCTCTATTAAATAATTATATTTTTTTAAAAAAAATGGTTCTATTTCATTCCTGAGATAATCAAAGAAAGGAGAAGAATTGTACGCTGAAATGATACCCTGAAGATGATTTTTTTGCCAGTCAGTATCATAATCAATTTTTATATCCCTGACTTTAGTTTTAGTGCCTCTAAGTCTTTTCACCGGTACAGTAAGAGACAACGGACCATTGGCGGAACAAATTATACACCTGTTTCTATAGGTTTGTTTTAAATAATGATCATATTGTTCTATAAAAATTTCTTTTTGATCTATAAATTTTGAAAAATACTGTATGGGGCCAAAATATGCTGAAGATAGAATTATCATTTTAATAAATTAATAATTAATCAAAATCAATTATTTATTAAATAATATTAATCAAACTAATTATAAATAAGCTGAATATTAGAAACCATTAATTAAAGCGTATAAAAGTATTATAAATATTCCTAATTTTACAGGTATAATTATTAAGAAAAATGAAAAGAAGAGAATTTATTAAAGGAGGACTAAGCACAGGTTTAGTTGCAGGAGCTGCGTTTTCAATTGCGCCGGTTAATAATCTTTTTGCTAATAAATTCAACTCAACTGCCGATAATTATGATTTGGTAGCAATCAGGGGAGGGGAGCCTAATGTTATGTTCGATCGTGGGATTGAAGAGATGGGGGGTATGCGAAAATTTGTTAAAAAAGGGCAAACTGTTGTTGTAAAGCCAAATATAGGTTGGGATACTTCACCGGACAGAGGCGCAAATACACATCCTGCCCTTGTGAAAAGAATTATTGAACATTGTTATAATGCAGGCGCAAAACAGGTTTATGTATTTGATCATACCTGCAATGAATGGACAAAGTGTTATGCAAACAGTGGTATAGAAAAAGCTGCAAAAGATGCCGGGGCTACAGTGGTTTCAGGTAGTAGTGAAAGATATTATCAGGATGTTCAGGTTTCCGGAACTAAAGTCCTGAAAAATGCCAAAGTTCATGAGTTAATTTTGAGCTCGGATGTTTTTATTAATGTGCCTGTTTTAAAACATCATGGCGGTGCAAATATCACCATTAGTATGAAAAACTTAATGGGAATTATTTGGGACAGAGGCTTCTGGCATGCAAATGATTTGCATCAGTGTATCGCTGATTTTGCTTCTTTCCGAAAGCCGGATTTAAATATTGTTGATGCATATCGTGTAATGAAAAGAAACGGACCAAAAGGATTATCAGTAGATGACCTGGTCATGATGAAAAGTCAGATTATTTCCACCGATATGGTATCCGCCGATGTCGCATCATGTAAATTATATGGAATTGAACCTGAAACAGTTAATCATATCAGATTGGCCGGACAGTCAGGAGTCGGAAATCCTAATCTGGAATCTGTTAAAATTTCCAGAATATCTGTATGAGGTCTAAATGGTTAAAATGGCTTAGGGTACTTATAGCCCTTATATTCTTTTCCCTGATTACTTTAATATTCATAGATTTTCGAAATCTTTTTCCGGAAAAGATAGTCCTTAAAATATTATGGCTACAGTTTACCCCCTCACTACTTAAATTTATTACTATTACAAGTCTTTCTGCAACAGGATTTATAGTTGTATTTATATTGACTGTTTTACTGGGCCGTGCATATTGTTCTGCCATCTGTCCACTGGGCATTTTACAGGATTTTTTTATAAGGGCCGGAAAGTTATTTAATATCCGAAAAAGGTTTAAATACCAAAAGCCATATTTTAAACTTCGAAATATCATCCTTGTTCTGGTTGTTATTTCTCTATTTACCGGTAGTCTTTTATTAGTTAATATACTGGATCCATACAGCTTGTATGGTAAGTTTGCCAACAGATTATTAATGCCTGCGGGTATCTGGCTGAATAATCATATTGCAACCGCTCTGGAGAGTCAGGGTATCTATTATTTATTCCGTATTGATATTATTCCCCTAAAAACCTTTACCCTCGTTTTACCTGTACTTATAATTCTGGTTTTAACTATAATGGCTGGAAAACACGGAAGATTATATTGTAATACAATCTGCCCTGTAGGCACCATACTAGGATGGATATCCCGATATTCTGCTTTTCGGATTGATTATGATCGGATGAAATGTAGTAAATGTGGCAAATGTTCTTTTGCATGCAAAGCTGAGTGTATGAATATCAAAGATCTTACAATTGATTATACCAGGTGTGTTGCGTGTTTTAATTGTTTGCCTGTATGCCCGGATGACGCAATCAATTATAAATTTATGTGGAAAAAAGAAAATAGGGATAAAGAAACTTTTGATCCGAATAAAAGAAAGTTCATTGCTGCATCACTGGGTAGTATAGCTTTTTTTAATAAATCAAACTCCAATAATAAAGAAGATAATGGGATTGTTCCACTGAATAAAAAACCTACTACAATTCCTGAAGTAAAGAATTGTCCGGTTTCACCTCCGGGATCTTTGAGTATTGACCATTTTACCTCCCTGTGTACTGCATGCCAGTTGTGTGTGAGCCTATGTCCTACCAATGTTCTGCAACCATCCGTGAAACAATATGGCTGGAGTGGTTTTATGCAGCCTTATATGGATTTTGACACTAATTATTGTAATTATGATTGTGTAAAATGTACAAATGTATGTCCCAGCGGAGCAATTTTAAATCTTACGGAAGAAGCAAAAAGAACTACTCAAATCGGGAGAGTAGTTTTTGAAATAAAAAACTGTGTCGTTTACACAGAAAACACAGCATGTGGCTCATGTTCAGAACATTGTCCGACTCAGGCGGTAACAATGGTCCCATATATGGAAAATCTTACAATTCCTGAAATTGATGTTTCTGTATGTGTGGGATGCGGGGCTTGTGAGCATGCATGTCCGGTCACACCATTCAAAGCGATTTATGTTGACGGAAATCCTATTCATGAAATTGCAAAGGAACCTGTTACTGAAAAATTAGATTATACAATTCCGGAAGAATTCCCTTTCTGAACTTATACCTTTTTCATTCAGTTGACCTTACAATCTTAAATAATCTGTTAAATCTAATTCTTCCAGGGAATCTTTTTTCTTTATCTGTAGAAAGCCATATGAGTTTTGGTTTTCCCACAATGTGATCTTCAGGCACAAACCCCCAGAATCTTGAATCTGCAGAACGATGCCGGTTATCACCCATCATAAAATAATAATCCATTTTAAAAGTATATTCTGAAGCCGGCTGACCATTAATATAAATTATACTATCCTGTATATTTAGGCTATTACTTTCATAATTTTCTATGATCATTCTATAAACAGAAATATTTTGTAAATCAATTTTAACTGTTTGATTCTTCGCAGGTATCCATAAAGGTCCGTAATTATCAACATTCCAGCCATATTCTTTAATATAAGGAAATATCTGTGGATCATAACCCCTGTCAATATGTTTTTCAATACTAACAATATCTTTAATGTCTTTTTGCAAATCAGCTACCTGTTTAGACGTTAAAGGTATTATATAGTCCGGATTATAGTTAATATTGAGATGTTCCCTTGATATATTATATTTATTTAACATCCTGGGGTTAAGAGGAGTTCCATTTGTTTTGACATGGTAATTGTACTGTAAGCCGGCAAAATTCTGTTGTGGCTTCCCATTAATATAAACTAGTCCATTAACAATCAGGAGAGTATCTCCGGGAATTGCAACACATCTTTTAATATAGTTATCCCTTCGATCAACAGGCCTGTTAACAATAGTATAAGTTTCCCTTACATAATTTCTTGCTTCTGAATAGTACTGGCTCTCACTTTTTATTACCCTTCCACTGTACTCATCAGACAATAATTGTTGATGTGCAAATTGTCTTATTATTGAATAATAACTGGTAGCCGAATTTTCAAGTACGACTGTATCACCGGCAGGGAAATTAAAAACTACTATATCATCTCTTTCAACATTTGAAAAACCTTTCAGTCGCTTGTAAGGAAGTTTTATCCAGGTTAAATAAGATTCAGTATTGATAATTGGCAAACGGTTTTGTGTAAAAGGAAAAGCCAATGGAGTATTAGGTACGCGGGGCCCGTAACTAAGTTTGCTAACATATAGATGATCGCCAACAAGCATAGTGCCCTCCATTGATGGAGTAGGAATTTTGTAATTCTGAAACAAGTAAATATTTATCAGAGTTACTGCAATAATTGCAAATATTAATGCATCAATCCATTCAATAAAAACACTGTTTTTTTTATCTCTTTTTTTCCAAAAAGTCCAGTTAACTTTATGTGTTATATACATATCATAAATAACGCCTAAACCAAAAAGCCACCAGAAATTCTTTAACCAAATAACAAAGAGTGTATAAAGAAAAGCAACAACACCAAACTTGAAATATTTATTTCCAATAATAGAGTACATTTATTTTATTTTATCGGTTTAAACATTCGGTTCCATCTTATACCTTTGATTATATTTTTTCCCGGCTCTTTTGAAAACCAAATATAAACAGCTTTACCTATAATATGATCTTCAGGCACAAATCCCCAAAATCTTGAATCTGAAGAGTTATGCCTGTTATCTCCAAGGACAAAATAATAATCCATTTGAAATCTATAAGAATCTGCTAATTTAGCATTTATATAAATACTATCACCATGTATTTCAAGCTTATTTTTTTCATAAACTCTTATAATACGCTCATATAAAGCCAAAGTTTCCAAATTAAGTTTAATAACTGTATTTTTAGAAGGTATCAATAAAGGGCCAAAATTTTCGGGGCTCCAAAAGTTATTACTTTGATGAGGGAAGATTTCCGGATTCCTATAAATCAACGACGGCTCTGAATATTTTTCAATAAATCGTACTTCCGGGTTTTTTTGCAATTTTTCAAAAGCATGATAATGCATGGGTATAATATGAATATTATTAGAAGGATTGTAACTTATTGCATCAGGATCTATATCCAGGTCAATTAATATTGCATTATCCAGGCGATTATTTCTGGTTCGTACAAAATATTTAATAATAGCTGTTTCCGTATCATTGAATAATTCATTGTTGATGAAAATCTCACTCTTAATGATCTGTATGGTATCTCCGGGAAGCCCGATACATCTTTTAACAAAATGTTCCCGTTTATCAACCGGGTGAGTTAGCACTTTTAAAGAAGATAAACTATATTCTCTACCATATTCCCTCATAAGAGAATAATAATTCTGTTCCGGATGATTTATAATTACTGTATCTCCTTCAGGAAAATTAAAAACAATTATATCATTTCGTTGAATTTTTGAAAAGCCTTTGAGCCTTTTATATTTTATTTGCCTGGACGTTTTGTATGTTATTTTTCCATTTGATAACATAGGAGGCAGCAAAGGAATTGAAACCGGGGTCATTGGAACTCGCGGGCCATATGCAAGCTTACTTACAAAAAGATAATCACCGGAATATAAAGATCTTTCCATGGAGGAAGACGGAATCCTGTAAGCTTCTATAATAAAATGTTTAACAATTACAGTAATTACTAAAGCAATTACAATAGTAGTTAACCATTGAAAAAACAGATAAAATCTTAACATTTAAATATCTTATATACCCATTAAATCTTTCATGGTATATATTCCCTTCCTTTGAACGATGAATTCAGCTGCCATTATTGCACCTGCAGCAAATCCCTGTCGTGACCTGGCAGTATGTTTCAGGCTTATTACATCTACATCCGAAGTATAAACAACTTCATGAATACCTTTAACATTTCCTTCACGTATTGATTTTATTGGAAGTATATCTTTTGAATCGCTTTGATTTAAACTCCAGGATTTTTTACTTTTATTATGTTCAATAATCTGATCAGCAATACTGATTGCAGTACCACTGGGTGAATCAAGTTTTTGAGTGTGATGTATCTCCGTCAGTTCTATAGAATACTCAGGAAATTTACTCATTAATTTCGCCAGATATTCATTTACGGCGAACATAATATTTACTCCTGGCGAATAGTTAGAAGCATAAAATAATGATCCCTGCTTTTCTTTACACAATTTTTTAATTTCAGGTAAATGCTCCTGCCACCCTGTTGTGCCTGTAACTACAGGAATGCCGTGAATTAAGCAAAATTTGATATTATCCACTGCCGAGGAAGGAGTTGTGAATTCAATCGCCACATCACAATTTGACAGTTTTTCAGCTGTCAAATCCTGCAGATTATTAATGTCAATAATAAGATCTATGGAATATCCAAGTTTCAAAGCAAGCTGCTCAATTTCCCTACCCATTTTGCCATAGCCTATAAGAGCAATTTTCACTCGAATAAAATTTAGTTGTTAGACTGTTATACAATTAGTTACAAACCTCTGTCTGAGTGCTGTTGATTTATAATCTTGCAAACTTCGAAAAGTCTGTTAAAGCCAAATTCCAATACTTATACTTTCCTCATTTTGAGGTTTGGCGCTAATTTAGGATTTATTTAATGCCCTTGTGTAAGGATACACCTTTTTGTACAATTAAAAGCAATCATTCAGGAAATTCATTATCAAGTACTGATAATAAAACAAAAGTATAATTATCCTTTTACTTTTTTAACAATTTCTTCGAAAGCTTTGGGATTATTCATTGCCATATCAGCAAGAGTTTTACGGTTTAGATCGATATTGTTTTTCCGTAATAAACCCATGAATTCAGAATATGTAAGTTCGTATTGTCTGACTCCGGCATTTATTCTTTGAATCCACAGGCTCCTGAAATTTCTTTTTTTAGTTTTCCGGTCCCTGTAAGAATATTGCAAGCCTTTTTCTATAGCATTTTTTGCTACTGTCCAAACATTTTTCCGTCTTCCAAAATAACCTTTCGCCTGTTTTAAAGCTTTATTTCTTCTTTGTCTGGATGCTACTGAATTAACTGATCGCGACATTTTTAAAAAATTTAGAACGGCAAGCGTTCCTGATATAAAGGACTCTTTTTATGCTTGAACGTTCGGTTAATATTTATATTATTTTAATCCAAGAAGAAGTTTTATATTTTTTTCATCTGCTTTATCAACCACTGTTGAATAAGTTAAATTCCTCTTTCTTTTTGTTGATTTTTTAGTCAATATATGACTTTTATAAGCTTTCTTTCTCTTGATCTTCCCGGTTCCTGTCAATGCAAATCTTTTCTTTGCACCGGGATTTGTCTTCATTTTTGGCATTACTATTTAATTATTCGGTTGTTTATTTCTATTATATTATTTCTTTTTTGGTTTGGGTGTAATGATCATTATCATACGTTTACCTTCGAGTTTTGGAAGTTGTTCAACTTTTCCTTCTTCTTCCAGATCCTGGGCAAACCTGAGTAAAAGTATCTCACCTTTTTCTTTATAAAGAATAGTTCTTCCTTTAAAAAAAACATAAGCCTTCACTTTTGCTCCATCACTAAGAAACTTTTGTGCATGTTTTAATTTAAAATTATAGTCATGCTCATCTGTATTAGGCCCGAATCTTATTTCCTTAACCACGACCCTGGTAGTTTTTGCTTTTATTTCTTTTTGTTTCTTTTTTTGTTGATAAAGAAACTTCTGATATTCGATTATTTTACAAACAGGCGGGTCGGCTTTAGGTGAAATTTCAACAAGATCAAGTTCCATTTCTTCAGCCATTCGTAAAGCAGTTGACAAGGGATAAATTCCGGGCTCATCTATATTATCCCCAACTAAACGAACAGATGGAACTCGTATATCCTGGTTGATCCTAAATGCAACCTGATCTTTTTTTACAAAGGCTTTGCTTGTTTCGCGCCTGGGAGTTGGCTCAGCTATGATAAAATCCTCCTTTCTTTAAGTTAATACTATTTGTTTATTTATAATCTTCTAAAACTTTTTTCGATTCATTTTGAATTAAAGATATAAATTCTTCCGTTTTCATGCTTCCCTTATCTCCTTCTCCCTGCTTTCTTACGGAAATGTTTCCTGCAAGCTCCTCTTTTTCTCCAATAATAAGAAGATATGGTATTTTCTTCAACTCATTGTCTCTGATCTTCTTACCTATCTTTTCATTCCTGTCATCAATCAGAGTGCGAATATCGTAATTTTTTAGAAAATTAAAAACTTTTTGAGAATAATCATGATATTTATCAGAAATTGGCAATATTGCAACCTGATCAGGGGCAAGCCAAAGCGGGAACTTCCCTCCTGAATGCTCAATCAAAACCGCAATAAAACGCTCCATGGAACCAAAAGGGGCACGATGAATCATGACAGGCTTATGCTTCTGATTATCTGATCCTATGTATTCGAGCTCAAATCTATCAGGTAAATTATAATCAACCTGTATAGTGCCCAACTGCCATTTTCTGCCTATAGCATCCTTAACCATAAAATCTAACTTAGGACCATAAAAAGCAGCTTCGCCTATCTCAATTTTGGTACTCATTCCTTTTTCCTCACAAGCTTCAATAATTGCTTTTTCTGATTTCTCCCAATTTTCATCGGTACCAATATATTTACTTTTGTCTGATGGGTCACGCAATGAAATCTGGGCAGTATAATCTTCGAAACCAAGTGCTTTGAAAATGTAAAGAATAATATCAATAACTTTGATAAATTCTTCTTTTAATTGATCAGGCCGACAAAATATATGAGCATCATCCTGAGTAAACCCCCTTACACGGGTTAAACCATGTAATTCACCACTCTGTTCATAACGATACACAGTGCCAAATTCTGCATATCTTATGGGTAAATCACGATAACTATGCTGCTTGGACTTGAAAATCTCACAATGATGAGGGCAATTCATAGGTTTAAGCATAAATTCTTCACCTTCCTGTGGTGTAGTAATAGGCCTGAATGAATCTTTTCCATACTTCTCATAATGACCAGAGGTGATGTATAGTTCTTTTTGACCAATATGAGGTGTTATTACAGGTAAATAACCGTATTCACCCTGAACTTTTTTAAGAAAGTTCTCAAGCCTTTCTCTCAGTTGCGCTCCCTTAGGCAGCCATAAAGGCAATCCCTGACCCACTTTTGCAGAAAAAGTAAATAATTCAAGCTCTCTTCCTATCTTTCGATGATCTCTTTCTTTTGCTTTTTCAAGCATAAGAAGATATTCATCAAGCATTTGCTGTTTTGGAAAGGTGATGCCATAAATTCTGGTAAGCATTTTTCTTTTTTCATCACCACGCCAGTAAGCACCTGCAATATTAAGAAGTTTAATAGCCTTTATATATGATGTGTCAGGAAGATGTGGCCCCCTGCATAAATCAGTAAAATTTCCCTGTGAATAAAAAGAGATTACACCGTCTTCAAGTTCACTTATTAACTCCGTTTTATATTCATCTCCTTTATTAGTGAAAAAATCAAGTGCTTCTTTTTTACTGACCTCTCTACGGGAATAAACCTCATTTTTTCGGGCCAGCTCTCTCATCTTATCTTCAATCCTTGGTAAATCACTCTCACTTATCTGATAGCTATTACCCGGATCGACGTCGTAATAGAAGCCATTTTCGATGGCCGGCCCAATCCCAAATTTGATTCCCGGAAATAAGCTCTCAAGTGCCTCTGCCATAAGATGAGCTGATGAATGCCAAAATGCAAGCTTCCCTTCCGGATCATCAAATTTATGGAGCCTGATTACCGAATTTTCGGAAATAGGCCTGTTCAAATCCCAAATTTCATTATTGACACTGATGGCAACAACTTCTTTTGCAAGACTATTACCCAGACCTTTAGCAATTTCCAGTCCTGTTACTCCTGTCTTAAATTGTCTGACACTATTATCCGGTAAAGTGATTTCTATCATAATTAATTATTCTGATGCTAAAGAATCTGCAAAATTAACTTTTTTTATTTAAATAATTATTTACTATAACATAAAAGACGGCCAGGTATTCTTATAATTTGTTATAAAGATAGAATGTCTAATCCCAGTTCTTTTTGCAATTTTTCACCTTCTTCCCTGGCTGATTGCAAAGTTTTCGTTCTTTTTACAGGTATTTCAACATTTTTTTCTGAATCGAACAAAAATAGCAGATAATCCTCATTTTTAATATCCAGCACCCTGTTACTCCGGCTGTAGGTCCTGTAAACCTGATTGTAACCTTTTATCATTAGTTTCATTGCAGGGTTAATATTTATCCATTTCCCTGCATTAATTAACCCAAAATAGTTTGTGGAAACATTTATTCTTTTTTTATCAGGGTCAATTTGAGCTTTTTGGGCAGTAAATCCGACAAACAGACCAAAAAGTATTAAGATGATAGCAAAAAAAGAATAAAAAGAAATAAAAATACCTGCCAGTAGTATTATAAAACCTGCAAATGATCCTGCCGGGCCAAAGGTTTTATGTATTGTATTTTTATGTATCATAAATATTTAATTAAATGATTATCATTATACCCTTCAATTGGTGATAAAAACAAAAGTACAATAAATATAAAGGGGAAAGATGCGTTTATAAATTTTCTTTTATGAATTCTGTCATTTTTTTATAGAGATGATAACTTGTGTTCCCTCCATAAATTCCATGATTTTTATTCGGATAAAATTGCATGTCAAACTGTTTTCCTGACTGGACGAGTTTTTCTATCAATTCGGCTGAATTTTGCATATGAACATTATCATCAGCCATACCGTGAATAAGGAGCAATTTACCTTTCATTTTATCAACCATGAAAACAGGTGAGTTATTATCATATCCTGAAGGATTTTCATCAGGAGTACGCATAAACCTTTCCGTATAAATTGTGTCATAATACCTCCAGTTAGTAACCGGAGCCACAGATATTGCCACTTTAAATATATCAGCACCATTAAATAAACATAAAAGACTCATATATCCTCCATAGCTCCATCCAAAGATCCCAATTCGGGATTTATCTACAAAAGGGAGGCTTCCCAAATATTTTGCCAGTTCTGTCTGATCTTCTGTTTCGAGTTTACCCAGCTGCATATAGGTCATCTTTCTGAATTCTTCTCCACGATTATCAGTTCCCCGGTTATCTACACAAACAATAATATATCCCATTTGGGCAAGCATTTGAAACCAGCTGTCCCTGACAGAAAATTTATCTGTTACTAATTGGGATTCAGGCCCGCCGTAAACATATATCAAAACCGGATATGTTTTTTTTCTGCTAAAACCGGGAGGTTTAATCATATACCCGTTTAAATCAATATTAGCAGTATTGGTAAAACTGAAAAATTCCTTTTTTCTGAATCCATATTCCCTTAATATATTTTGCAAATATTCATTATCCTCAAGAGTTCTGATATATTTCCCGTCTGAAGTACACAAGGTAAACACAAAAGGCTGATTTGCCCTGGAATGTTCAAAAATAACATATTTGAAGTTTTTAGAAAATGAGGCTTCATTCCAACCATCTTTTATACTTATTTTCTTTTTGTGGGAACCATCAATATTTACTCTATAAATATCCTTTCTGAGCGGGGAGGACTCATAAGAGGAATAATAAATTGTATTAGATACTTCATTTACCGAAATTATCTCTCCTATATCATAATTTCCCGAACTAACCTGTAAAATCTCATTGTATTTAAAATCACAACAATAGATATGTCTCCATCCTGAACGTTCACTGACAAATAAAAACTTTTCTCCATTTTTCAGGTAAACAAGTGAGTTATCATTAATTTCAGAGATATAATATTTATTATTTTCGTTTAAAATTAACTGCGATTTTCCTGTTTCAGAATTTATGTGCAATATTTCCATTTGGTTTTGAAGGCGGTTCAAGCGGATAATGCTTAGATAGCCAGGATCACCAGTCCATTTTATTCTTGGAATATAGATATCCGTATTGTCTCCGATATTTGACACAATTGTGTTTCCCGAAAGTAAATCATAAATTAATATGCTAACAATAGAATTATCCTCGCCTGCTTTGGGATACTTATAATTATAGATTTCCGGATAAATCCCCTCATAGAAAGTTAAAGCATATTGTTTCACCCTGCTTTCATCAAAACGATAAAAAGCTATCTTGTTACCGTCAGGTGACCATTCATATGCTTTGGTAAAGCCAAATTCTTCTTCATAAACCCAATCAGGCGCCCCATAAATAAGCTTACTTTTTTCCCCATCATGGGTAATTGCTTTTTCCTCTAAACTTGTTAAATTTTTATAATAAAGATTATTGTCATAAACAAAAGCAATATGATTTCCATCAGGCGAAAAGGATGCGAGCTGTTGTTTTCCCTTTTGCGATAATGGAATTAATTGCTGACTTTTGAGATCGTAAATAAAATACCAGGCTCTGTAAGAATGCCTGTAAATTTCTTCTTTTTCTGTAGCAAGTAATACTCTGCTTTCATCAAAATTAAAAGAATAATCATCAATGTATTTAAAAGGTGCATCTTTAATATTATTTACTGAAATTAATGTTTCAATAAATTCACCATCTGAATATCTGTATTTTTCTATTTTATTTTGTTGATTTAGTATTGTGAAATGATCCCCGTCTGTCATAGAACGTAATCCACTTACCATTTTGGGATAAAATTTATTTTCTTTGAAAATAGATTCGAGATCTATAGGCTTTTTAGCAATAAGTGAAGGAGAAAAAGCAACAAAGAATAAATAAAAGACAAACAGTCTGAATTTCATGCTATTTTGCTTAAGATGTTAATATTTTAAAAGTCTAAAAACAAAACTTAAAATATATTTTATAATCCGAAGTTTCGAAGTTTTAAAATTAATACCTATACTTATTTGTAATTATTTATTATTGAAATACCGGTATTTTTTATATGGCCCCAACTTCTTTTAATATTTTCAAAACTTGTATAAGTTTGTCCTATCACCATTCTTAAAATAAAATTTCCATTTACTTTTGTATGTGATAAATACATCTTTCCGGAAGAATTAAGTTTTTCCAGAAAATTCTTATTTAGTTTGTTGAGTTCATATTCATCACTTAAATTTTCGGGTTTAAGTCTGAAACAAACTAGTCCAAAACGTTGGGGTTTTAAAAGTTCAAAAGAAGGGGATTGATCTATTTCTTTTGCCAGCCAGCCTGCCCATTCAATATGGTCACTGATTCTGCTTTTTATCCCGTTTACCCCGAAACTCCTGATTACAAACCATAATTTTAAGGCCCTGAAACGTCTTCCCAACTGAATGCCCCAGTCTCTATAATTATTAACTACACTATCTGTACCGGTTTTAAGATATTCAGGAAATATTTCAAAAGTACGTTTTAACGAATCACTGTCCTTTACAAAATACGCAGAACAATCAAAATTAGTGAACATCCATTTATGAGGGTTGAAAACATAACTATCTGCATTTTCAATTCCCTCAAGCATATATCTGTATTCATCCAGAATAAAAGCTGTTCCGGCATAGGCCGCATCCACGTGAAGCCATATATTGAACTTTTTACATATTTTTGAAATTGATTTTAAAGGGTCCACAGCAGTAGTGCCGGTACTTCCCAAAGCAGCAACAACACAAACAGGAATTAACCCTTTCTTCAGGTCATTTGATATCGCCTCTTCCAGTTTACCGGGAATCATAGCCAATTCATTGTCAACCTCAATTTTTATCAGATTATTTTTGCCAAACCCGGCAATTTTCACAGCTTTCTCTACCGATGAATGTGCCTCCTGACTACAATAAACCCGGTATAAATTTTGTTTAATACCTTCATTATTAATAAGGAAATTCGATATTTTTTCCCTGGCTGTAAGAATTGCCACTAAAGTTGAAGTAGATGCACTGTCCTGAATAACTCCCTGAAAATATTCTGGTAAGCCTGTCATTTCAGCTAACCAGTCCATCATTTTTTCTTCAAGTTCCGCGGCGGCAGGAGAGGTTTCCCATAACATACACTGAGCTCCCAAACCGGCAGTCAGAAATTCACCCAAAAGAGAGGGATAACTTGAATTTGCCGGAAAAAACGCATAAAAATCCGGACTTTGCCAATGAGTAATCCCGGGAAATATAATTTGATCAAAATCATCAATTATATGGTCCCAGGATTCAGGATTTTCCGGAGGGGATTTAGGAAGTGCAGAGAAGATTTCTCCCGGACTGACTGTTGACCTAACCGGAAAATGTTGAATATTTTCAAAATAATCGGCAAGCTTATCTGCCATTTCATGTGCGTAACGTCTAAAATCATTGAGATTCATAAATAATCAGAAAAAATTATAAAAAGAATGATGTAAAAATAATGATTATTTTTAACTCATTTCATTATGAGTACTATAACATTTTAAGATCAATTTTTGTCTTTAATTTTGAATTGAATAAACTGCCGAAATATATAATAATTGTTTAAATACTTATTCTTTCGGTATTTTTCTTACTCTTGGGCATTATATTTAAATTTGCTGATTCAAAATTTTTTAAGAATGGATTGTAAATTATTAATTAAAGCAGCGGTATTTGCAGCCGAAAAGCATAAGTATCAAAGAAGAAAAGGCTATAATCAGGTCCCTTATATAAACCATCCCCTGAAAGTTGCTGAAATACTTATTGACACAGGTGAGAAAGATCTATCGGTAATAATTGCTGCTTTATTACACGATGTAGTAGAGGATACAGATGCTACTAAAGAAGACCTGATTGAGAAATTTGGTCAGGAAGTAGCCGATTATGTGGTTGAACTTACAGATGACAAAGATTTACCAATTGCAGAAAGAAAAGTACTTCAGGTAAAAAATTCCCCAAATCTGTCACCAGGAGCTAAAAAAATAAAAATTGCAGATAAAATATGTAATATTCAGGATATTGTAAATTATCCTCTGGATTGGACCCTGGAAAGACGGCTTGGTTATCTTGACTGGGCACAAGAGGTAGTTGCAGGTTGCAGGGGTGAGGCCCCTGTTCTGGAAAAATTGTTTGATCTGACCTTTGAAAATGGTAAAAACGTACTTTATACTGATTTATCATAAGGTAAACGTGCAAGCGGACTTACATCTCTTTTAGCATAAATTCCTGCTGAATATTTAAAAAATCCGGCAATAGCTATCATTGCAGCATTATCAGTTGTATAACTAAACTCCGGGATAAATATATTCCATTTTCTGGATTTTGATAGTCTTAAAACCTCTTTTCTTATACCGGAATTAGCTGCAACCCCTCCGGCCAGTGCCATTGTCTTTATACCTGTTTGCTTCTCGGCAAGAATAAGTTTATGCATCAGAATATCTATTATTGTTTTTTGAAGAGAGGCACAGAGATCATTTAGATTATTCAGAATAAAATCTTTATCTTTTTTCAGTTCATCTCTTATAAAGTAAAGAAAAGATGTTTTTAAACCACTAAAACTATAATTCAATTCTGCTATCCTGGGTTTATTAAATTTAAATCTCTCAGGATCACCTAATTGTGCATGTTTATCAATTTGGGGGCCGCCGGGGTAGGGGAATCCTATAATTTTTGCACATTTGTCAAATGTTTCTCCTGCAGCATCATCAATGGTTTGACCAAGTACTTCCATAAGCAGATAATCTTTAACCAGAACAAGTTGAGTATGACCACCCGAAATTAAAAGACACAAAAATGGGAAAGAAGGCCTTATTTTGGAATTGTTATCTTCCTTTTTTTCGATAAAATGGACCAGAATATGTGCTTGTAAATGATTTACTTCAATTAGTGGAATGTTAAGGGCCTGTGCAAAGCCTTTTGAAAAACTGGACCCAACCAATAATGATCCTAATAACCCGGGCCCTCTGGTAAAAGCAATCGCATCAATATTATTTTTTGATATTCCGGCCTTTTTTATTGCCTGATCAACGACCGGTATAATGTTTTGTTGATGTGCCCTGGATGCAAGTTCAGGAACAACACCCCCATAAGATTCATGAACCTCCTGACCAGCAATAATATTAGACAGTAAAATTCTGTCTTTTGTAATTGCTGCAGCAGTTTCATCACACGATGATTCAATCCCTAAAATAATTATACTCATTTTTAATTCTGATTTTCTAATCTTTGCACTATTTTTGCTTTACAATATATTCAATATGTGAAAAGCCATTAAAAAGTTTCTTAAAATATTATTAATCCTTATTCTGGTATTGATCGCCTTACCGGCAGTATCTCTTATTCTTTTACAAAATCCTGTTACACAAACATTTCTAACCCGATATATTTCAAATGAATTAGCTGCGACATTGGGTACAAATATAAGAATAGATAAGGTTTCAGTTACTTTTATTAACCGTGTTCAAATAAAAAACTTTTATATCGAAGACCAGCAGGGAGATACACTATTAACAGCAGAAAAGATAAATGTTATTATAAGGAAACTGAATCGTGAAAATCGCGAAATCAAAATCAAAAGAATTGTCATTAGTGATGCTAATATTAATTTTTTGACTGACTCAGCAGGTACAATTAATTTAAAATTCATTATAGACTTTCTAAAAAATCCTGATAATGAAAAAACTGCTAAAACACCATGGACAATACAATTTTTAAATATTGATCTTAAAAACTCACGATTTCATTTGGCAAAGGAACAAAAACGAGATATCCCTGAAGGTATTAATTTTACTGATATGGATATGAGTAATTTGAATGTTGCCCTGAATGATTTTTCAATTAAAGGTGATACAATTGCCATGTTAATTCGGAATTTAAATCTTGAAGAAAAAAGTGGTTTTAAAATAGAAAAATTTAGTTCCAATTTAGTAATTACTAAAAATCAAATGCATTTTGATAATGTTTACATAAATACCCCTTATTCAGAAATAGTATGTAATCTTACCCATCTTAATTTTTTTGATTTTAAAGATTTTTCAGATTTTATTGACCTTGTAAATATTGATATTCTATTTGAACCTTCTAAAATTAGTTTTTCTGACATATCATATTTTGCCCCTTCATTAACAGGATATACTGAAAATTTCAGGATCAAAGGCCATTTAAGTGGTAAAGTAAACGATATCAAGGGAGATAAAATAATATTACATTATAATACTAATACATTATTCGAAACCAATTTCAACATCATAGGTTTACCTGAATTTAAAAAGACTTTCATGCATTTCGATATTTCAAAATTAATTACTACTACTGAAGATATTGAATTTCTTGAACTTCCTGGTAAAACCAAACATATCAGTTTACCATATTATTTAAGAAAACTTGGAAAGATCCATTATTCTGGTAAATATACCGGATATCCAGATGATTTTGTTGCTTATGGCAAATTTCAAACTAACCTGGGTGATCTATATTCCGACCTTCTTCTTAAACCAGACACCTCGAATACTTTGCGTTTTGGAGGAAGGTTAAAAACCATTGACTTCAGAATGGGAGAACTCCTGAGTATTGAAGAAAAAATGGGAAAGATAAGTATGTCCGGCAACGTGGATGGTTTTATTTCATCCGGCTCTCTATATGCTGAAATTGAAAGTACAATTGACAGCTTGGAAATATATAAATATAACTATGAGAATATCATTGTTTCCGGTGCCATTACTGAAAAGAATTTTAGCGGATATTTTACTGTTGTAGATCCAAACATTAATCTGGAGTTTACCGGAAAAGCTGACTTTTCAGGTGAAAATCCTGAATACGATTTTGAAGCTGATGTTAAAAGGGCAAGACCCTACTATCTGAATATTGAAAAATCAGATCCGGCTTATTTCGCATCTTTTTTATTAAAAACAAATTTTAGCGGAAAGAAAATTGATGATTTAGATGGTGAAATTCGCCTGGTCAATTCATTATTCCAAAACGTAGATCAGGAAATACGAATCAATGATTTCTCTTTAAAAGCTTATAATAATAAAAATGGTGCCGATTCTTTAATAATACGTTCTGACATTATTGATGGTGAAATATTTGGAACTTATAAATTTAGCAGCTTACTTTTTGCCTTTGATAAATTAATAAATTATTATCTGCCTTCAAGAATTCAAAAACAACAACGAACTCAACCACAAGCGGATGATCAGAATGATTTCAACTATAACTTTCATTTGAAGAATATTCATCCATTTATGGCCTTCTTCTTCAATAAATATGATATTGGGAATAATACATCATTTTATGGGAATTTCAACTCAGACAAAAACCATTTAACATTTTATGGGACAAGCCCGTACTTCTCTGTCAATAATAATAAGCTAAAGGATATTTCAATAACAACCTATGGGACTGATTATAATTACAACCTAAATATTACAGGTTCAGCCCTGAGTTTTAATAATCTGGAAATTGAAAATGTAACCTTTAATTCACTTTTCTATTCTGATACTGCAAAAATCAACCTGGACTGGGATAATTTATCCTTGCCAAGATATGAAGGAAATCTGAATCTTTATCTGGTATTTGATGTAAATGACAATACAAAAAATAACCGGATCAATGTATTAACACAAGCATCATCTTTTCATCATAATGATGAACTGTGGAATCTGCTTGAAAGCAAACTATCCCTTGAAAAAAGATGTTATCATGTAGAAAGCTTCAGGCTTCAAAATAAAACTCAGGATTTTTATATTCATGGTACTATTTCTGAAAAGCCAACTGATATATTGAATGCCAAATTTTCTGAACTTAATCTTTCATCACTCAATATTTTTACAAAAAAACATAAAATTGAATTAGAAGGTTTATTATCAGGGGAAGCTGCCTTAAGCGACCTGCTGAATAAACCAATATTCTTATCAGATCTGACATTTGAAGATTTTATTGTTAATAATGAATTGCTTGGAAAAGGCCATTTAATTGGTTATTGGAATAATGAACAGAAAAAAATTGAAATTTTGGCCGAAACAATTTATGAAAATAATAAACAACTGGAAGTAAAAGGCGATTATTATCCGGAAACAGATAAACTAGATTTTAATATAAATCTTGATAAATTAAAACTCAAGCTTTTTGAGCCATTTTTAAGCGAACTTATTTCAGATCTTCATGGAACAGGGAGTGGGACACTAAACCTGGGAGGAAACCTTAAAAACCCCGATTTAAATGGTAAAATAAGATTGCAAAAGGCATCATTAATAGTAAATTATCTCTTAACAAAATATACTTTTTCTAATGATGTTTCAGTTATACATAATAATATTCAATTTAATAATTTTGAAATCCTTGACGAAAAAGGCAGCAAATCGATAGCTCATGGTACAATCTTTACTAATAACTTAAAAAGTTTAACCCTCGATTTAAGGTTAACTGCCAATAATTTCATGTTTCTTAATTTAACAGAAAAAGATAATGAGTTGTTTTATGGGAAAGTCAATGCCAGTGGACTAATACGTTTTTCGGGGCCCTCGGATGACATGTTAATGGAAATTAATGCAAAAACCGACAGAAACAGTGTGTTTTTTCTCCCTTTATATGGTACTGAAGAAATTTATGAACATGATTTTATTCAATGGGCTTCAAAACAGGATGAAGATATAGATAGTAGCAAATCGCTTAGTGGTGGATATGAAGTAAGACTTAAAGGTTTAAAGATGAATTTTAATCTTGAAGTTACTCAGGATGTTGAAGTTCAGCTTATTTTTGATCCAAAAGTTGGAGATATTTTACGAGGAAGGGGGGATGGAAATATAAAAATGGTAATTAGTCAACTTGGTAAATTTGAAATTTTTGGTGATATTATTATTGACAGGGGAGATTACTTATTTACTCTAAAGAATCTTATAAATAAATACTTTCAGGTAGAGCAGGGAGGGAGGATATCCTGGGATGGCGATCCTCTTGATGCAAATATTGATCTAAGTGCTGTTTATAAATTAAAGGCCTCACT
The DNA here is from genome assembly GCA_964563105.1 of uncultured Bacteroidaceae bacterium. GTDB lineage: Bacteria > Bacteroidota > Bacteroidia > Bacteroidales > CAYVTV01. Next base: position 30,062 of record CAZLXM010000009.1, on the reverse strand, counting down.
ATACTCTCTGGCCCCGGAACCTATGGAATCATTAAGAAAACGTATTCCTGTTGAAACACAAATATTAATGACCGGTAAATTAATGAACCCTACAATTACTCCACGGTTGAACCTGCCTACTGCTGATCAGCAAACAAAGAATATTCTTAACAACAGGATAACAACAGATGAGGAATTAATGAATCAATTCATTTCACTGCTTGTAATAAATAATTTCTATTCTGATATTAATCCAACAGGATTTGGGGGAGCTGCCCAGAGAGGATCTGGTGTGGCAACCAGTGAACTTTTTTCAAATCAGTTAAGCCGCTGGTTTTCACAGATTAGTAAAGATTTTGATATAGGCTTAAATTACAGGATTGGTGATGAAATAACAACTGATCAGCTCGAGGTTGCCCTAAGTACACAAATTCTTGATGAAAGGATCAGCATTAGCGGGAATTTTGGAGTAGGCGGCCAAATGAATAATCCATCATCGCAAACTATGACAAACCCAAATAATATTGCCGGTGATTTTGATATTGATTTTCGCCTTTCAGAAAGTGGAAAGATACACCTTAAAGCGTTTAACCATACAAATTATAATCTTTTATATAATTCTCCATATACACAGGGAGTAGGAATAACTTACAGAGAAAATTTCAATAATTTTCGTGAGCTCTTTATTCGTTACAAAGATGCAATTATATCATTGTTTTCTAAAGAACGGCGAAAAAAAGTTAAAACTACTTATGATAACAAAAATGAAGAAGAGGATATACAAGAAAAAGAAGAACTATATGAAAATTATGAAATTAATCAATATTAAAAAGTGTTATTGTTAATAATAAATGTTACTTATTAAAATCCAGGGCATACTACAAAAGGATGATAAGACGTTTTTTTATATCTTTGTAAAAATTTTTTAGAATATAAAATTCAATTAATATTTTAATTAAAAAGGTTTATTGCGAACCGGTATTTTGAACAAAAAGTTTTGGCTTTTTAATAGTTGGAAAATTTTAAATGAATATAATTCATATATCCAATAATATAATTAATAGTTTTACTCATGAATTTTTTAACAATTTTACAGATCGTTACAACAGATACAACTGCTTTAAATGCAACGGGATTTAAAGAAGAAACTTTTTTCTCTCTGGCCCTTAAAGGGGGATGGGTTATGTTGCCGATTATAATACTGTCATTTATAGCGATATATATTTTTGGGGAAAGATTTTTTGCAATTAAAAAAGTTCAGGATGTAGACCTAAATTTCATGAACCGTATCAAAGATTATATAATGGATGGCAAAATTGACTCAGCTCTTGCTTTATGCCAGTCAACCGATAATCCGGTTGCTAAGATGATTGAAAAAGGTATAAGCAGAATAGGACGGCCTTTAAATGATGTTAGTGCTGCGATTGAAAATGTTGGTCGTCTTGAAATATATAAACTTGAAAAAGGGCTTCCAACTTTAGCATCAGTAGCCGGAGGAGCGCCAATGATCGGATTTCTGGGTACTGTAATTGGTATGGTTCAGGCATTTGTTGAGATGTCAACTTCCGGGAACAATATTAATGTCAGCCTGTTGTCAACTGGTATTTATACAGCTCTGATAACTACAGTTGCCGGATTAATTGTGGGTATTATAGCCTATTTTGCTTATAATATCCTGGTGACTAAAGTTGACAAGGTAGTTAATAACCTTGAAGCAACTACTACGGAATTTATGGATTTACTTAATGAACCTGTTAAATAACAGATGAATCTTAAATCAAGAAATAAAGTCAGCGTTGATTTTAGCATGTCAGGAATGACTGATATAGTCTTCCTGTTGCTTATTTTCTTTATGTTAACATCCACCCTTGTTGCTCCAAATGCATTAAAACTTCTTTTGCCCCAGGCAGGACAGGCAACAACATCTGACCTAAGCATACCTCAGGTTTTACTCCGTTCTGATGGAAGAATTACTGTTGATGGCAGAAACATATTGTTTGAACAGCTTGAAAGTGTACTTCAGGCAAAATCAGCAGGGAAGCCGGAACCAGCAATTCGTTTAATTACAGCACAAGGGGTTACAGTGAAAGAAACAGTTAAAATAATGAATGTGGCTGCAAAACTTGATATTCAGGTTGTCCTGACTAAACAACAATAAATAAATGGCAATAACTTCAAGAAATAAAAGAAATATGAGCTTCAGCATGGCTGGAATGACTGATGTGGTTTTTCAACTTTTAATATTTTTTATGCTTTCATCAACATTAATTATTCCCGCAGCCATGAATGTTTTATTGCCTCAAAGTAACAATCAAACAGCGGCCAGTCCTATGGCAAGTATCTCAATTACGAGAAATCTTGAATATTATTTCAATGAAGAACAATGTAATATATCCGATCTTGAACTTAGAATCAGATCATTGATGACAGATCCTGAAAATCCTCCCACAATCAGGCTAAATGCTGATGAAAGCCTGAATATGAATGAAGTATATGATTTTCTTGAAATTGCCAAACGTAATAGGCTTAAGGTAATTTTGGGGACAAGGCCATTGTAAACATACCGATATGAACATCAATACAAGAGGTGTGATATTGTCTACTATATTTCACACAATAATATTATTACTTTTACTCTTTTTTGGTTTTAGTTATCCTGATCCCCCCCCGGAAGAAGAGGGGATCCTTGTAAATTTTGGCACGAGTGAAACAGGACTGGGAAGAGTTGAGCCAAAGGGCGATCCTTTTCAGGGCGGAGACATCCCTGTTCCTGAGGTCCCGCAGATAAGTATCCCACAGGCAACTCCAAAACAACCTTCAATAAAAGAACCACTTGCACAAAAAACAGTGCAGGATTTTGAAGAATCACCCGTTAAAATAAAAAAGCCTACAGAAGAAGAATTAAAAAAACAGGAGTTGGAAAGGATAAGACAGGAAGAATTAAAAAGACAACGTGAAGAGGAAGAAAGAAAAAAGCAACAGGCTGAAAAAATTCAAAGTATGGGTAAAAGTGCCTTTGGAAATGCCGGAGTTGGTAATACAGAAAGTTCTGAAGGGATTACCAAAGGTACAGGAAATCAGGGCAACCCTGGCGGGCAGGCCAATGTCCCAAATTATTCTGATGGAGGAGGGTTAGGAAGTGGAATATCATATGGATTAGGCAATAGAAAAGTAGCAGGAAACCTTCCTGTACCATTGCTTTCCGGATGTGTTGTAACTTCAAGAATTTCTGTCAGAGTGCAAATTAATGTTGACAGAGACGGAAAAGTTGTAGGTGACCCAAAAGTACTTGACGCAACATTTCAGGATGAATGTATTTATAAAGCAGTAATTGAGGCTGCATCTAAAGCTAAATTTAATGCAGATCAAAATGCAGCATTCAGACAACAAGGGTGGATAAGGTATATAATTGATCCATAGATTTTTATCACTTCATTCATATTTTCAAATCTTAAATTTTATACCTCCTGAAATCCACCTTCCAGGTAATTCCACTCCTGTAATATCACTATATTTTTTATTAAAAATATTATCTGTTCTTAATTCAATATCCAGCTTGTCAGGTATTAAATGATAAGCAAATTTAAAATTGAACAGGCAATAGTAGGGAGATAAAACAAAATTTATAGCCTCGGCATATTCCTTATTTCTTTTTTTGTATAAACCATCAATTTGACAGTTAAACTTTTTATACATAAATCCTGTCTGAAAAATCAACAAATGAGGTGATATATTTGAAATATATTTTGAAATTTCATCTGATGAGGATTTTGATCCCTGGATGTTATATCCAATGCTTGCATTAAAGTTTGTTTTATTACCCAAATCTTTATGGGTTTTGAAAATAAATTCCAACCCTTTTGTTTTAAGTTCTGCAATATTATCTGCAAAAAAATATAAACCATCAGGATCAAGTGGATAAGTACTAACTATTTCAGATCCGCGAGTATAAATAAAATCAATAAGTTGATAACCAAAACGATTGTAAGCTGTAGTTTCAAATAAAAGTTCCGGTAATATTTTAATTTCTGTTCCTGCTTCAAAACTCCATGACTTTTCAGGAACCAATGCAGGGTTTCCCAAATTACGGCCTGGGGCCAGTGAACTCAAATTTGTAGAAACATAAAGTTCTGTAAAATCCGGGATTCTTATTGTTTTACCAATCAAAGCACGAAAAGTGATATTTCCCGGATTATAAGATATATTTAAATGCGGAAGAATATCGGGTATGCTTAAACTCCTGAATTCAAACCTTAATCCTCCGGAAATATCAATATTTCTTTTCATATTAAGAAATGAAAGCATATAAAGCCCGCCTGTAAATTCATTATGATCACCCCTGTCATTACTCTGTATAGAACGGTAATGAGCCTGAATTCCTGTAACTAAAGTAAATAAGGAAGAAAATTCCCTGTGATTCTTTAATTGAGCATTTATTTGAGTTGCAATATGATTATTCGCTGGTGTTAAGGAATTGAAACTATAATTGTCGTGTGTATATTTCATTGTAAGATCCAGACTGCTTGTCGAAGATGTTCCATAAAACAATCCTTGAATGTGGTTCCACCAGCTATTTATATTTTCCCGGGCATTATCCTCCGGACTAATTGAATAAAATCTTCTTGCACCAAATTCTCTGCCATCCAGCGCTGTCCTAAAAGCTAATCTGAAATTCTTCATTGGCCTGAAGCTGAAAGAAGCTGTTCCTGATCTTAACCTGAAATCATTCCTGTGTCCATCAGATTCACGATATCCGCCTGAGGATACCATTTTGATCCCGGCACTATAATTTAGTTTTCCATTTGATTTAAAAAGGCCGGCATCACTATTTATCAATTCATTTTGCCCATAACCTGTTCTGACATTAACCGAAAGAAGGCTGTCATTTTGATGAACAGAATTATTTGTAACAATATTCATTACCCCGCCTACGGCATCAGGGCCATAAAAAACAGCAGCCGGTCCTTTTATTATTTCAATTCTTTTAATTTCAGACAAAGGTACAGGTATATAAGAAGAAAAATGTCCGGTAACAGGATCATTTAAGCGCATGCCGTCAATAAGTACAAGTATCTGATTAAATGTGCTTCCACGGATAGAATAATCAGCTTGCACCCCATATAAGTTTCTTGATTGAATTTCAATACCAGGTATAAATCTGATTATTTCATCCAAAGTTATGGCACTACTCTGTTTTAGCTGATCAGAAGAAATAATACTCAGGAGCCTGCCTGTTTGTTTCTGACGAATATCTAACATACTGCCGATTATATCTACATCATCTAATTTGAATGTATCAACAGTTTGGGATAAAACCGGGAAGCAGGCAAGAACAAATAAACAAATAAAAAATAATCGCATCAGATTTAATAAGCAAACATAGGATATTTTTCCATAATATTGTTTACCTTTTTCTTCAAGTTCCCGATGAATGAATCGTTGTCGATGTGCTTAATTATTTCATCAATCAGACTAACTATTTCAGGAATAAGATCTTCTTTAACACCACGGGTAGTTAATGCGGGAGTACCAACCCTGATACCTGAGGTTTGAAAAGGGGATCTCGAATCAAAAGGCACCATATTTTTATTTACGGTAATATCAGCTTTTACGAGAGCATTCTCAACCTGTTTGCCATTTATTTCCGGAAATTTTGTCCTGAGGTCAATAAGCATTGAATGATTGTCAGTTCCTCCGGAAACAATTTTGTAGCCAAGTGTTATAAATGCTTCAGCCATTTTTTTTGCATTTTTTTGAACCTGTATTTGATATTCTTTAAACTCGGGTAATAAAGCTTCTCCAAATGCTACAGCTTTGGCTGCGATAATATGTTCAAGTGGCCCTCCCTGGATACCAGGAAAAACAGCTGAATTAATTAAAGATGACATCGTTCTTATCTCACCTTTTTTAGTGCTTCTTCCCCATGGATTTTCAAAATCTTTACCAATAAGAATAATTCCGCCGCGAGGGCCTCTTAATGTTTTATGAGTTGTTGATGTAACTATATGGGCATATCTTAGAGGGTTCTTCAAAAGGCCGGCAGCAATAAGCCCCGCAGGATGGGCCATATCAACCATAAAAATAGCGCCAATTTTATCTGCAATTATACGCATTCTCTCATAATCCCATTCCCTGGAATAAGCTGATGCCCCTCCGATAATCATTTTTGGTTTTTCTCTTAATGCTATTTCCTCCATCATGTCATAATCTACAGTGCCTGTATCTTTATTAACGCAATATGATACCGGTTTATATAATATTCCACTGCTATTTACCGGAGAGCCATGAGAAAGATGTCCGCCATGAGAAAGGTCCAGGCCCATAAAGGAATCTCCTGGCTTAAGTATTGAAAGAAAAACAGCCATATTGGCCTGTGCTCCTGAATGTGGTTGCACATTTACATATTCAGCATCAAAAAGGGACTTTAATCTGTCAATGGCAAGCTGTTCTATTTTATCTACAATCTCGCATCCCCCATAATATCTGCTACCCGGATAACCTTCAGCATACTTGTTTGTTAAACATGAACCCATTGCTTCCATAACCTGGGCACTAACAATGTTTTCAGAAGCAATCAATTCAATTCCCCTTCTTTGACGCTGGTACTCATCTTCAATAAAATGAAAAACTTCAGTATCTCTCTTCATACTTTATAAATTTATATTATTAGCTCTATAATTATTTACTTAATATATTAACAATTGTATTTAATTATTGTAAAATAATACTTCTATATTTAGTTGGTTTAACATTTAAAAAGCCAGTGTTAATACTTATTCATCAGAAAATTGAACTAAAGGATCTTTTATTTTTATATACTTAGGATTTCCCTTTTTATCATAAACAAGTATCTGAGTTTCTCCTGCAAAGTTATTCTCAAACCATCTTCTTATCCAATATATTATTAGGTATCTTAGATTTACCAATATCATGTAACAGTGCTGCCATAGTCAATTCCTTTATAACCTCTTGTGGTAAACTCATCCATTTCCCTATTAAAGCAGAATATATAGCTACATTCATACTATGAT
>CAZLXM010000009.1:0-23042 GCA_964563105.1 uncultured Bacteroidaceae bacterium | reverse complement strand
TATTCATCAGAAAATTGAACTAAAAGATTTCGATATACATTAAATATTTTTGCTTTAGAAATGAAACCAACATATTTTCTTCCATCCACAACCGGAAGATTCCATGCCCCTGTTTCTTCGAATTTATCCATTACATTTTCCATTCTTTCAGTAAGTGTTATATAGGCAGGCGGATCCACCATAAGATCATGAACAAAAACTGAATTATATAATTCCTGATTAAAAATAAGGCCACGAATATCATCTAAAAGAATTATCCCATGAAAAATATTGTCTTTATCAACGACAGGAAATATATTACGTTTGGACCTTGAGACAGCCTTTACCAGATCACCAAGCCTTGCATCCGGCTCAACTGACATGAAATCTTTTTCTATAACAGAATCTAACTTTAACAATGTCAATACTGCTTTATCTTTATGATGGGTTATAAGTTCTCCTCTTCTGGCAAGTCTTTCAGTATAAATGGAATGGGGCACAAAATATCTGGATGTAAGATAAGCTCCCGTTGCAGTAATAGTCAGAGGGATAAATAAGCTATGGCCTCCGGTTAACTCGGCAATCAGAAAAATTGCCGTGAGAGGGGCATGCATTACTCCGGCCATTATTCCTGCCATACCTGCTAATGTATAATTCCTTTCAGACACAACAAAAAAATTTAAACCATTTATTATGCGTGAAACAATGAAGCCTGTCAGCCCACCCATAAATAAGGCAGGAGCAAAAATACCTCCAATACCGCCGCTTCCTGTAGTAGCAGATACAGCAAGTACTTTCAGTAATAGAATGACAAAGAGATAAATCAGAAAAAGCCAATAGCTGTCCTGAACCCCGTAAAATATACTTCTGGCTGCCAATTCGGAAGCATTTCCTGTAATTATTGACTTTAATGAATCATAACCTTCACCATAGAGAGGAGGAAAAAGAAAGATCAATACTCCCAGAATAGCACCTCCAATGAGCATTTTTTTAAACGGATTTTCAATTGAATGAGCTAAATGTTCAAAATAGATAACTCCTCTGCTCACATAAACCGATACCAGGCCACATATTATGCCTAAAATAATATAATAGGGAAGTTTTTCAAGAACAACAGGATCATATATTGTAAATGAAAATATTACTTCACGGCCCATAAAAAAATATGAAACAATAGTTCCTGTAACAGCAGAGATCATTAACGGAATTATGGAACTCATTGTCAAATCAAGCATTAATACTTCTATCGAAAAAATGATTGCAGCTATGGGAGCATTAAAAATACCAGCAATTACTCCGGCAGCACCACACCCAATCATTAATGTAGCAGACCGATAATTTAATTTAAAAAATTTTGCAATATTCGATCCTAATGCTGCCCCGGTGAGTACAACAGGAGCCTCTAATCCAACTGATCCTCCAAATCCAACTGTTAAAGTACTCGCAATCATAGAGGAAAATGTATTATGAAGCTTAATATTACTTTTATTTCGGGAAATAGCATATAATACTCTTGTAATCCCATGGGATATATTTTCTTTTATTACATATTTAACAAATAAAACTGTTAAAAATATTCCAAAAAGCGGCAAAGCAAAATAAAGGAAATAAACTTTGTCAACAACCTGACTATTAGTTACTAATTCATGGGTAAAATGTACAACATTCTTTAAAAGGACTGCAGCAAGCCCTCCTAATAAGCCAACAACAAAACTAAGTAAGATAATAAATCCACGAGGTGTCAGGTATTTATCCCTGAGAAAAAAAAGCAGCCTGAAATATTTTATATGTTTCATTCGTTTTATGGGGCAACAAAGGTATAAAAATTGTAATCACTTATATCGTATAAGTATCATTTTATAGAATTTGTAACTATTCCAAAACATTATATGTAAAAATAAAATGTGATTATAATAATGATAAAACAAAAAAAACATTAATTTAATATATTTTTTTATTAACATGCATATTCAGGCTTTGTTAATATTGATTCTGGTACAATTCATTTTTTTTATTCCGGCTGCAGCTCAGGAAGATGAGCGGCCTGTTGCCCCTTTTATAAGATTTGTCACCGTTGATACAGCTTCTAATAATACACATATTTACTGGAATGAAAGTCCGAGTACAAATGTGGAAAAATATGTTATATATGAAGAAAGCACTCTGGGAGGTGTAGTTATTGATTCAGTCAATGCACCGGCAAACCATTATATACACGTGAACAGTAACGCGGGATCTAATGCTGTTATATATAGTGTTGCCGCTAAGGATAGTACCGGAAATATCAGTACCCGGGAATCTTATAATAAACATAGTACTGTATTTCTTTCTGCAAAGTATGATTCCTGTAATAGTCGAATGATACTTAAGTGGAACAAATATAAAGGCTGGGGAGATAGTATATCAGGTTATCGAATATTTAAATCTGTAAATTCTATGGATTTTGAATTGTTAACCGGGCTTTCAAATGACACTGTTTATATTGATAATGGATATTTGGAGCAGGGAATTTCTGAAAACATGCATTATAAGTATTTTGTTATTACTATAAAAAATGACGGTCTTGAATCAGTTTCAAATGTTTATGGTAAATATACATATATGCCTGGTCCCCCGGAGAGTATTACGGCAGAATATGCAAGCGTGATCAGCAAAAACCTTGTTCAACTATCATTTTCAATTGTAGACACCTCATCGATTAATAATTATGCTCTTATACGGTCCAGTGATAAAAATACAGGCTTCCAAAGAATTAGGCAGTTTTCCGGTATTGCCGGCCAGTCATTGATTATACATGATACAATTATAACAGAAAGAGATATTTTCTATTATAAGTTGTCAGCTTTAAATTCATGTAATAAAATTATAAAAGAATCCAATCTGGCCGTTAATATTCTTTTACAGGGAAGTCATTCTGAAAATCAAATCACTTTGAGCTGGAATCCTTATGAAAATTTTATTCAGGATATTCAGGAATATAATATTTACAGAAAAGAATCCGATGAAGAATTTATTCAAATCGGGACTAATTCACGAAATAATACTGAATTTACAGATAATATTTCCTTCTTTTCAGAAAGCCCGATTCCCGGAGTACTTACTTATAAAATAGCTGCTATCGAAACTAATTCTGAAAATGCTGCATTTTCAAATGAATTGACAATATTTCTGGAATCAGAAATATATTTGCCTGATGCATTTACACCTGACGGGGACGGCATAAATGATATTTTTAAACCTGTGATGAATTTTATTCCGGAAGAGTTTACTATGCTCATTTATAACAGAAATGGTATCAGGATTTTTCAAACAAATGATCCTGAACTTGGATGGGATGGAACTATAAACGGAAGGAAAGCACCGGAAGGTGTATATATGTATTATGTTGAATACAGATCCTATAACGGGATTCGTAAATCATTAAAACCAGGAACTTTCACATTATTTTACCCTCAATAAATATCATTTTATAATCGGTGAATAATCACTAAATTTGTAGTTCAATTTTATTTACTGTTAATGGCAGTCCTTGAACAAATAGAAACTGACGAAATTCAAAGGCAATTTGATGAATTATTGTCCATGTGCTCAAATTCAAGAAGTGAAGAAGAGATACAAATGGTTATTAAAGCCTTTAATTTTGCATCGGAAGCTCATCGCGGAATGCGCAGGAAATCAGGAGAACCTTATATATTACATCCAATTGCAGTTGCAAAAATTGTATTTTTTGAGATAGGCCTGGGAATTACTTCCATAATATCTGCATTAATTCATGATGTTGTTGAAGATACTGAATATACAATTGAAGACATTCACAATATGTTTGGTCCTAAAATAGCATCTATTGTTGACGGCTTAACCAAGATTTCAGGTGTATTCGATACAAATTCTTCACTTCAGGCAGAAAATTTCCGTAAAATGCTCCTTACTCTGTCTGATGATGTAAGGGTTATTCTTATCAAGCTGGCAGACAGGCTTCATAATATGCGTACTTTGGAGTTTTTGCCCAGGAACAAACAATTAAAAGTAGCTAATGAAACTATTTATTTATTTGCTCCGCTCGCACATCGTTTAGGTTTATATACAATAAAAACTGAACTCGAGGATCTAAGTCTTAAGTATATATATCCCAAAATTTATGATGAAATTTCTGAAAAAATCAAGGATTCTGAAGTAAAAAGGGAACGGCTTATTAATAAGTTCTCATTACCTATCATAGATAAACTTCAAAAAAATAACATTAATTTTGACATTAGTGGCAGGTCAAAGTCAATTTATTCCATCTGGAATAAAATGCAGCAGAAAAATGTAAGTTTTGAAGAAATATTTGATATTCTGGCTATTAGAATTGTATTTGATCCCTTACCTGGTATCCCTGAGAAAACACAATGCTGGAATATTTATTCCATGATCACAGATATATACGCTCCCAGGCCTGACAGAATACGCGATTGGGTGTCAACACCAAAGGCAAATGGTTATGAGGCGCTTCACGTAACTGTAATGGAACCACATGGAAAATGGATAGAAGTGCAAATCAGATCCAGGAGAATGGATGCAATTGCGGAAAGAGGTTTTGCAGCACACTGGAAATATAAGGAACCTGGCTCAACAGATACTGAATTAGATAAATGGCTGAAAAATATCAGAGAACTACTGGAAAGCCCAAATCCTGATGCATTGGAATTCTTAGACGACTTTAAATTAAATCTTTTTGCTTCAGAGATTTTTATTTTCACTCCTAAAGGACATTTAAAAACCTTACCACAAGGTGCAACCGCTCTTGATTTTGCTTACGAAATACATTCTGAAATAGGAAACAAAGCTATTGGGGCAAAAATTAACCATCAACTTGTTCCATTGAGCCATAAACTTCAAAGTGGTGATCAGGTGGAAATTATCACATCAGACAGCCAAAAACTCACTGTAGAAAGAATGGGTATGGTTGTTACAGCAAAAGCCAAAAGTGCCATAAAAGCTTCATTAAAAGCTGAAACAAAAAATAGAATAGAAAAGGGAAAAACTATTCTTGAAGAAAAGTTAAAAGAATTAAACTTAATTCCAAGCTCAAGAATATTTAAAAAATTGTTACCAGTTTATAGTGCAACATCAAAAGATGAACTTTATTCAAAAATTGGGAGTAACATAGTTACTCTTGAAGACCTGAAAAAAGTCCTTAAAAAAAATACAAAAAGCAAATGGGTCAAATATTGGGAATTATCAGTAGGAAAGACTGGCAAAACCAGAGAAATTTCATCTTATATTGATCCCGACGAAACATTTCTGGTAACAGAAAATATTGATGAACTTGAAAAAAGTTATATCCTGGCAGGCTGTTGTAATCCGATCCCTGGTGATGAAGTAATTGACGGTACAATTACCATACACCAGCTTCGATGCGAAGAAGCTGTAAAACTTATTTCAAGCCATGGAGAAAGAATAGTGCCGGTAAAATGGACTAAACATAAAGTTTTATCGTACCTTGTAAGAATAGCTCTTAACGGATATGACAGTTTTGGAGTTTATAATAAAATAACGACTGTTATTTCCAAAGAATTAAATGTAAATATCCGAACTATTAATCTTCATGGACATGACGGAATATTTGAAGGGACTATTGATCTATATGTACACAATACTTCGGACCTGAATAATTTAATCACCAATTTAATTAAGGTAAAAGGAGTTGAAGCTGTCCATCGTGTGGAAGTCAAAGATTAGAAAATTCACTTAAACTATTTCATTTTATTTCATCTTTATTATTTGTTCCCTGTCAGGGCCAACGGAAACAGCTGTTACAGGTGTTTCCAATTCATTTTCAAGAAATTTAATATAAGATTTGAATTTATCAGGCAGGTCCTTTTCATTTCGTATTTTGTCTAAACTTCTGTTCCACCCGGGAATTTCAGTATATACCGCTTCAATATCTTCAGTTAATTCAAAAGGAAAATTCTTAAGCATCTCTGAACCCTTTCTATAAGCCACAGACACTTTAATGGTATCAAAACTATCAAGAACATCTGCTTTAGCCATGATTAACCGGGTAACACCATTCAGCATTATGCTGTACTTGAGCGCCACGAGATCTATCCATCCACATCTCCTGGGCCTGCCTGTAGTGGAACCATATTCGTGACCATAATCTCTGAGTTTATTCCCTGTTTCATCTAATAATTCAGTTGGAAAAGGACCGCTTCCTACACGAGTACAATAGGCTTTAAATACACCAAATACTTCACCAATTGATGAGGGGGCAACGCCAAGACCTGTACATGCACCGGCACAGATAGTATTTGATGAGGTAACATAAGGATAGGTGCCAAAGTCAATATCCAGCAAAGTCCCTTGAGCACCCTCAGCTAAAACTGACTTGCCTTTACTTAAATAATCATTAATAAGAAACTCACTGTCAACAAAAGTAAAACGTCGTAGAGTTTCAATGCTTTCGAGCCACTTTTCTTCTTCCTCCCTTAAATCATATTCATAATCATATATACGCATTAAACTTTTATGTTTTTCTACAAGCTGGGAATATTTATGCATAAATTCCTTTTCAATATCGCCAACTCTCAAACCATTCCTTCCGGTTTTATCCATATAAGTCGGGCTAATCCCTTTTAAAGTAGAACCAATCTTACTTGTGCCTTTCATTTTCTCAGATGCTGCATCTAACAAACGATGTGATGGCAGGATTAAATGGGTTTTTCTGGAAATAAACAGATTCTTAGTGATCTCAACACCAGTCTTTTCAATATTTTCAATCTCTCTTTTAAATATAACAGGGTCCAAAACAACTCCATTTCCAATCAAATTAATTGTATTTGACCGAAAAATACCTGAAGGGATATTGTGTAAAATATGTTTAGCCCCATTAAATTCCAAAGTATGCCCGGCATTAGGGCCCCCTTGAAATCTTGCTATAACATCATAATCCGGAGACATAACATCAACAATTTTACCCTTTCCTTCATCTCCCCATTGTAATCCTAATAAAACATCGATCTTCATATTGATTTTTTCTTTTATACCTGTTTAATCTTTAATAAAATAATACAACTTAAAAAATGAATTTTTGAAAACGCCCGTAAAGATAAGAAAAAGTGATTGCTTTAATTCTTTTTTAATACATAAAAACTTAACTTCGCTTTTTTATTATGCCTCATTAGCTCAGTGGTAGAGCAGCTGATTCGTAATCAGCAGGTCGGGGGTTCAAATCCCCTGTGAGGCTCACAAATAATATTTGTAAAAACAAATTTTTATCAATGACCAAAATAAAAATATTAGCCTGCCTTAGCGGAATATTTTTTTGCTTACAAACTTTGTTTCCTCAACCTTTGCCAAAAGTATCAGATTATCTCCTTGTCATTGATACTGACTGTGATATAAATGATTTTCGGGCCATTGCAATGCTTCTTTCAAATAATGCTGTTAACACTCTGGCAATAACAATTTCTCCCGGTACAGCAAATCCTGAAAAAGCTGCTCAAAATATTGCGGGACTCCTTAAAATAACAGCTAGAAGTACAATTCCTGTTGGAATAGGAGACCTTTCCATTCCTGTTTTAAATAGTGACCCGGATGAATTAAAAAATTCCGTGATATGGACAAAAGAGCAAATTAAGGTCGGTAAATTACCTTCCGCTGTGGATCTTTTATCAGATATAATTGATAATACTGATAAAAAAATAACTATTCTGGCAATGGGGATGCTTACAAATATTGCTGAACTCATACATGTGAAACCATCTGTAATTGATCGAATTGATCGGATTATCTGGTATAATGACAATGTTTCTGAGTTTATAACGAAAAATATTTCTAAAAAAAGCAATGACATAACTTCTAAGGAAGAACTGAAATATCAAGAGGAAAAAGAAAGAAAAGTATTAAATTCAGGTATAAGAATTGATATTATTTCCAATCTTGCAGCACCTGAAGCTATTTTTAATTTATCATTGTTAAAAGGACAAAATAAGAACACTACTTTATTTTATAATGTATTGAACAGCTTTTATACAATTAACACTTTTAGCAAAGATCAATTAGAAAAACAAATTCAGCTTAAGGATGAACTCCTTTCATTGTATTTATTTAATCCGGATCTTTTTAATATGAGCACTATTTTCGGTAACCGTATGGTAAGAAATAACACAGATATAGATAATAGTGCAATTCAGGAAATAATTCATGATATGATAGACGGCAGATATTATTATGAATCAAATATTATTTTCACTAAGTTTCCTGTCAGCAGGGATATGTTTAGTTACGATATACGTCATATAATTGATTCTGTAATAATAAAATATGGAATGGAAGAATGGAAGGCTTGTGTTTTGACAAATGAGTTTCATGGTCATTTAGGAATTTATTCAATCATTGGAGTTAAAATGGGCATATTGGCACGTGAATATTTTAATGTTGACAGGGATGTCCTGAAAGTACACAGTTATGCCGGATATATTACCCCCTACAGTTGTCTTAATGATGGATTGCAGGTAAGTACAGGCGCTACACTTGGAATGAACCTTATTTCAGTAACAGAAACTAAGAAGCCGGTAATTATGGCAGAATTTAGCCATGAAAATAAAACTATACTTATCCGTTTAAAACAAGAATATGCAGAACAAATTGAATCCGATATTACTGAAGGGATTGTTCAATTTGGACTTACAGATGATGGATATTGGAAATTGGTCAGAAAAGCCTCGATAAAATATTGGCTGGAATGGGATAGAAAGGAATTGTTTGAAATTGAAAAATTGACGGATTCAAAAAAATAATAAAATGAAAAAATATTAATTATTTGATCAGGCTTATCTGATCAGATTAGCTATTAAGGTACAAGTGTAAAAAAATCCTGCCATTATCATAACCAGTAAAAAGCCTGCTTCCACTGCAATAATTGATGCTAATACTGTACTGATCACTGACATACATCCATTTACCCCCCAGGCCCAGGATAACATATTCTTATTATTTTTCTCCAGGTACTTTAAACCAAGAGGGAAGGGCATACCCATAAAAAATGCAGGAAAACCTATAATTAATATTGAAACCAGGACTTTTACAGCAAAAGGCAAATTCATGGAAGCTTTGATCAATGGTGCAAGAATAAAGGCATAGGATAATAGGCATATAATAATTAACAATAAAATCAAACTTATATTTATCTTTTTAATATCCAATTTGGAAGAAATGAAACTGCCAATTCCGGAACAAAGTAACATACCGCTTAAAACTGCTGATGCTGAATATATGGGATGTCCAAAATATAATGTAAATTGTTGGATAAAAATGATCTCAACAAACATAAATCCGACTCCAATACCACCAAAGTGCAATAGAGTATAAAGCTTTTTTTCACCCTGCCATATTGTAAAAAATAATGGAAGGATAATGAAAACCAAAGCAACAATAGAAATTTGGATAAAAGTAAATAACACAATGATATATCCTAATTCAACATAGGGTACAGAGGCAGCACCAAACAAATCATGAAGTTTATTCAGGCGTTTTAGTTTTAAAAACTGTGAAAAATATGGTCTGTTATCAGTAGATGGATTTATACGGAAATCATAATCTTTATAAAAATTGACTCTGTCATCTGATAAAATCCTGTCCACATAATTGATAAGGCTTGTATCTTCCAAATGATTAAATACTATTTTTTCTTCAGGAGAAATCCCCGGTAAAAGTAATGGGTCAAAATACATTTCTTCACAAAAATCTCTGATTTTATTAAGCTCCTCATCTTTGAGAAATGATTTTTTCAAAACATATGTTATTGTTCCCCAGCTTCTTATAGCTGCAATTTGTTTGCTTACCTGCGTTTCATTATTTATATTTAAGAGTTCAATCAAAGTTGAAAGAATTTTAAGGGGATTCCTTAAAGGATAATCAATCCATGTAGTAATGGCAAGTGTTCCTTCAGGACTTAATCTGTTATAGATTTCCTGAAACGCATCCAGAGTATAAATGTATTGTTCCTTAAGGGCATTTATACCTGAATTTCCTCCAAAACTTTCTATAACAGGCAATATAATCAGATCATAAAAGGCAGTATCCGAAAGAAGGAAAGATCTGGGATTTTTCGTAACAACTTTTAATAAAGGATTTAAAAGGAATGAATTTTTTCTTGTATCTGAATATTTATGTAAAATATCTAAAACTACAGTATTTTGTTCAATGAGAGTTATTTTATCGGGTTTATGACTCAAGGCATGAGTTGCATCCAGACCAGTACCTGATTCCAATATCAAAATATTTCCTCCGGAAAAAACTAAAAAAGGCAGGTTTTGTGTTGTATAATCCATAAAATGTAAACTATCTCCATCTGACCAGTTAATAACAGGCCCAAACCAATTACCATTACAAAATACTACATCACGAACAGGAATATCTCCTGTAAAATTGAAACTAAGGCCTGGTGCATATCTTATCGTATTTGATCTAACCAGCTGAATCTGACCATATGGGCTTTTTTTTTCGCAAATGATATTTGTTTCAGGTAAGTTTAAAGTTTTTGCAATACTCTTATATTCCGAAACAGGAATAGGGAAAGGCTTAATTACCAGATATACCGGAAATAAAAAAATTATTAATACCGGAATTATATATTTTTTAAAATGATTTTGGGGAATTATCAGGATGGAAGCCAATATTGGAAAAATTGCAATAAGGGGAAGTAAAGCATCAGGGTAAAATATCCAAAATAAGCCGAGCATAGCCAGCCCTCCGATTCCTGAACCAAAAAGATCGGCAAAATATAAAAAACTGATTTTATTAACATATACCAAATAACTAAGTCCAATTGCCGTAGCACCAAAAAAGAAAGGGATAAAAAGAATAAAATAAACTAAGAATAAATATAAAAGTTTTGATTTATCAATAAATAATAAAAAGGAATCGAATTTTGTGAAAATAAATGAAGAAATTATATTTATTCCTGCCATGGATATTCCTGTGAGGATCATGAGCAGAAATAGTTTGATCTCAATATTTTTTGTCAGCCATTTTTTTGCCAGTGAAATCAGTGTTCCGCTTGTGCCAAACCCCAACATAGCTACTGAGATCACCATATATGCGAAATGATTCCATTGAACAAAAGATAATAAATGCATCAGGGAAAGCTGAAATCCAATTATTGACGAAGACAATAAACCAATGGAAAAATATAACCTTCTGTTCATTATTTCTGAACCAAAACCTTACAGCTTAATTACGGGTGAAAGGGACAAATCGTACGGGCATCAAACTTGATGAGGAAATTTTACCTTTTTTCTTTTCTATCAGCATAAGAGTTTGTACTAAAAACGGAGATCCTACGGGAATAATCATTTTACCTCCATCTTTCAATTGTTGGATCAAAGCGGGAGGAACATGTTCTGCTGCAGCTGTAACTACAATTGCATCGTATGGGGCATGTTCTTCCAAACCATAATATCCGTCAGCATTAATAAGCTCAATATTACTATAATTCAAATCTTTTAATCTTTTACTTGTAATAACACATAACTCTGGAATAATTTCCATAGTATAAACCTTTTCAACAATCTCAGCTAATATTGCAGCCTGATATCCTGAACCGGCACCTATTTCTAAAACTTTATAATACGGCTTCGGATCAATTATCTGTGTCATATATGCAACAATATAAGGCTGTGAAATAGTCTGACCATATCCAATAGGCAGCGGGCCATCTTCATATGCCCTGTGTAAAAATTCAGAAGGGACAAATAAATGTCTTTCTACCTTCCTCATAGCTTCAAGGGTAGCAGGATTCAATATTCCTCTGCCCGATATCTGATAACGCACCATATTTTCCCTTAAACGATCATAATTTTGAGCTGTCAAGGGTTTAATAAAAAATATTGATATGAATATTAATAAGCTTAGTTTCATCTTACTGATATTAAGCGTTTCTTAGACAATATACAAAAAATAAATTAGTTGTAAAATACTAATATCTATTCATTGAAAAAAGAATAAAAACAGAAACTATTTATAAATCATTGATTTTTTTCAAAATAATATAGATTTTTATTCTCTATTCATTTTATTTCGTTTAAAGATTTTTATTTTTACAAATAAATCCCAAATTCAATTATATTAATTAACAGAGATCTGTAAAAATTTATAAAATAATAAATACAATATTACTATGAAACTTTCACGCCGAAATTTTATTAAAACCGGTACTGCTACATCTGCTTTCATTCCTTTATTAAATTCCTTTTCATCTGAAAAGCAAAATATATCCGGGGAGAAGTTTAAAATTTATTTTTTCACAAAACTACTCGATAAATATGAACCTGAATTTATTGCCGAGACCCTTGCTATGTCTGGTGTTGATGGCTTCGATCTTACAGTCAGGCCCGGGGGAAAGATAGAACCTGAAAGAGTAAAAGAAGACCTGCCCAAATTTGTTGAAACTGGTAAAAAATTCAAGCTTGAAACTGGTATGATGGTTACAGGCATTACCGGTACGGATGATAAATTTACCGAAGATATTCTGCAAACTGCCTCGCAGCTTGGAATAAAACATTATCGTTTAGGTTATTATCGTTATGATTATTCTATTGGAATATTAAAAACACTGGAAAGCATAAAAACTCATCTGAAGGATCTTTCTGTAATGAACCGGCAATTTAATATTCAGGCAGGTTATCAAAACCATGACGGCACCGGAGTAGGTGCTGCTATGTGGGACTGGTGGGAATTAGCGAAAGATTTCCCTGTAAGTACTATTAGTACGCAATTTGATATCCGTCATGCTACTGTTGAAGCTAATGCTTCCTGGATCAATGCATTACATCTTTTATCAAAAACTATTGGCTCCCTGGCATTAAAGGATTTCTCCTGGAAAATTGAAAAAGGAAAGGCAAAAGATGTAAATGTACCGCTGGGTGAGGGGATGGTCGATTATAAACGATTCTTCAAATTAATAAAAGAATTGAATATAAATGTTCCAATAACTCTTCATATTGAATATCCATTGCTTGATAAAAATGAGGAAGATCTTTCTTTGATTGCACAACAAAAAATTATTTTACGAAAAATAAAAAAAGATGTGGAATTCATAAAAGAAATGGAAAGGATAGCCTGAATTATAGCCCGGACTTTAGCAGTTAAATATTTAAGAATTTCCAATTAGATTAACACATTGGTTGCTATACTGTTATAAAGTTAAAAAAATGAATTTAAACTTAAAAATAAATATAATGAAAGAAATTAACAGAAGATCTTTTGTCAAAAATGGACTAATTGCAACAGGAGCAGCAATTACTGTGAACCCATCAATAATACTTGGATGTTCCGGTGAGCAAAAAGCATTAAAAAACATTGTAATTGACGCCGTAGACTCTAATTTTGAGAGGGAACCACTTATACGCCCATTTGGTTTTGCAGGAGGATTTTTGAGTGAACTCTGGCAGTCAGCCGTTTATTTAAGAAGCAGTTCCGGTGCTCATAAAATAGGTTTATGTACACAAAGTGTATTATGGTCGGATGCTAAAGTTTTTGCCGATCACTCAGAAAGTGGTGGAAATACATTGATGTATGCAATAACAGAGAGGGCAGCACAAATGATTAAAAATCAAAGCTTCAATACACCTATAGAATTGCTTGACAATATCTTTCCTGAATTGGAAGAATATGGTAAAAAAATTACAATGAACCCAAAATTAAGACAAACTTTTATTCTTAATGCTTTGGTTGGCCTTGATAATGCTGCCTGGTTACTTTATGCGCATGAAAACGGATTTAAAACTTTTGATGAAATGGTACCTCATGCATATAAACCGGCACTTTCACATAAACACAAAAAAATAGCCGGTATACCCCTTATGGCATATAATATACCCATAAATGAAATTCAAGCTGCTGCGGAAGAAGGTTACTTTTTTATGAAGATCAAAATAGGCCAGCCAGGAACTCAGGAAGAAATGCTGGAAAAGGATAAAGCCAGATTAACAGCCATACACAATGCAATTGGCAATGCAAAAACCATCTATACTAAAAATGGAAAGTTGCCTTATTATTTCGATGCAAATGGAAGATACGAAAAGAAGGAAACCTTATTCAAACTTATTGATCATGCAGAAAAAATTGGCGCTCTTGATCAAATTGCAGTAATAGAAGAACCTTTTCCTGAAGAAATGAAAATTGATGTTTCTGATATTCCTGTTAATCTTGCGTCTGATGAAAGTGCACATACTGATAAAGATGCACTCGAAAGGATACAAATGGGCTATAAATCTATTGCCGTTAAAGCCATTGCAAAAACTTTAAGCATGACTCTTAAAATTGTAAATGTTGCACACAAAGAGAAAGTACCTTGTTTCTGTGCTGATCTTACTGTAAATCCGATATTAATTGAATGGAATAAAAATGTTGCAGCAAGACTGGCTTCATTTCCGGGAATTGGTGGACTCGGACTTTTAGAAAGTAATGGACATCAAAATTATAAAAACTGGGGTACAATGATGGGATACCATCCTAAAAAAGATGCATCCTGGGTAAAAGTTAAGCAGGGCATATATAATCTTGACAACGATTTTTACCAGTCCGGTGGCGGAATTTTTGATGCAATACCTCATTATGAAAAAATGTTTGAAAAACCTGTTTAATTAAAAATCAAATCATTACTTCAAAATGCTGACATTTATTGGTGCTTGTATCTTCCTGATTTTAGCTTATCTATTCTATTCAAAGTATATTGAAAAAATTGCAGGTGCGGATTATAACAGGGCTACTCCTGCAATTACCATGTGTGATGGTGTTGATTATGTTCCTCTTCCCTGGTGGAGGGTATTCCTGATCCAGTTTCTTAATATTGCCGGATTAGGCCCTATTTTTGGAGCTGTTGCCGGTGCAATGTGGGGCCCTGTTGCTTTTTTATGGATAATTCTCGGAGGAGTTTTTGCCGGAGCTGTACATGATTATTTTTCCGGAATGCTTTCAATCAAACATAATGGTTTAAGCATTACTGAAATTGTAGGTATTTATATGGGACGATTTACAAAAATCTTTATGTGCGGATTTACAGTATTTCTTATGGTCCTTGTAGGAGCAGTTTTTATAATGGGACCGGCTAAAATACTTGCAGGGCTCACACCTGACTTTGCAAGTATGACTTTCTGGGTTTGGGTTGTTTTTATATATTATATTCTTGCAACAATGCTTCCAATTGATAAGATCATTGGGAGAATTTATCCTGTTTTTGGTTTTGCCCTTGTTTTTATGGCACTTGGATTAATAATTGCACTATTTGTAAAAAAATTAAGCATTCCTGAATTAAATGTTCATTACTTACATAATTTTCATTCAAATCCCGAAAAGTTCCCAATCTTCCCAATGTTATTCATTACAATAGCATGTGGTGCAATATCTGGTTTTCATGCAACACAATCACCTCTGATGGCCAGATGTATTACCAATGAGCGGCTTAGCCGCAGAGTATTTTACGGGGCTATGTTAACTGAATCACTTGTAGCCATGATTTGGGCAGCAATTAGTATGAGTTTTTTTGGCGGTATAAAAGAGTTAAATAATATTATGGCCGAACATCAGGGTAATGCTGCATGGGTAGTTAATGAAATTTCAAATTCATTACTTGGAAAATTTGGAGGATTACTTGCAATCTTAGGTGTTGTTGCAGCGCCAATTACTTCAGGAGATACTGCATTTAGAAGTGCAAGGCTCATTGTTGCAGACTTCCTTAATTTAAAACAAGGGCCTGTTATTAACAGACTTTTTATTAGCGTTCCTCTGTTTCTGGCCGGATATTTATTGACACGAATAAATTTTGATATAATATGGCGTTATTTTGCCTGGTCAAATCAAACACTCGCAACAATTGTATTGTGGACAATAACTGTTTATCTTGTTAAAGAAAAGAAGAACTATTTTATTACTCTTCTGCCCGCACTATTTATGACTACTGTAATATCAACCTATCTATTTTTGGCACCGGAAGGTTTTTCACTGGATAAACCAGTTTCTTATACCATAGGATTATTTATTACCTTCTTGTCATTGGCAGGGTTCATTTATTTTAAAAAAACACTTAATAAAATATAGCTTCAACTTTAATTTCCTTTTTGTGGACTGTTTCATTATATAAGTATATTACCAATATCTGTTAATAAGATTATTTGAACTACAAAACAATGTAAGTATAGTATAAAATAACAGGAACTTTCATAAAAGTAAGGTATAAATTACTTCATTTTTCATTTAAATCTGACGTTTTGTCACTTTTTTCAGCCTGTAAAAAAATGGCATAATCATTGACAATACATACAACAAGAAATAAAAAAACAATAAAATTTTTAAATATGGGCAAAATTATCGGTATAGACTTAGGTACCACAAACTCATGCGTATCAGTAATGGAAGGTAATGAACCGGTTGTTATTCCTAATAGCGAAGGGAAAAGAACGACACCTTCAATAGTTGCATTTGTTGAAAACGGCGAAAGAAAGATTGGTGATCCTGCAAAACGTCAGGCTATTACGAATCCTAAAAAAACCGTTTTTTCAATAAAAAGAATGATGGGAGAAACGTATGATAAGCTTAAAAAAGAAATAGACAGAGTTCCTTTTAATGTTGTTAAAGGTGACAATAATACACCCCGGATAGAAATAGATGACAGAAAGTACTCTCCACAAGAAATATCTGCCATGGTCCTTCAAAAAATGAAAAAAACAGCTGAGGATTATCTTGGACAAGAAGTTACAGACGCTGTTGTTACTGTACCGGCTTATTTTAATGATTCTCAAAGACAGGCAACCAAAGAGGCAGGTGAAATTGCCGGCCTTAATGTAAGAAGAATAATTAATGAACCTACAGCAGCAAGCCTTGCATATGGTATTGATAAAAGAAACAAGGACATGAAAATTGCTGTCTTTGACCTTGGAGGTGGAACTTTTGATATATCAATTTTAGAACTGGGAGATGGAGTTTTTGAAGTTAAATCCACAAATGGTGACACGCATCTTGGTGGAGATGATTTTGATCACGTAATTATTGATTGGCTGGCTGAAGAGTTTATTAATGATGAGGGAATAGATTTAAGAAAAGATCCGATGGCATTACAAAGATTAAAGGAAGCTGCAGAAAAAGCAAAAATTGAGCTGTCAAGTTCAACTCAAACTGAAATTAATCTCCCATACATCATGCCTGTTGATGGTATTCCAAAACACCTGGTTAAAACTCTTACAAGAGCAAAATTTGAAAGCCTGACAGATTCATTGGTTCAGGCTACAATTGAACCATGCCGGAAAGCTCTTAATGATGCAGGATTAAAAACAAGTGACATTGATGAAGTTATATTAGTTGGCGGCTCTACAAGAATTCCTGCCATTCAGCAAGTTGTTGAAAAGTTTTTTGGAAAAGCCCCTTCCAAAGGAGTAAATCCTGATGAGGTTGTTGCGATTGGTGCTGCAATTCAGGGTGGAGTCCTTACGGGTGAAGTTAAAGATGTATTGTTACTTGATGTAACTCCTCTTTCATTAGGAATTGAAACAATGGGAAGTGTATTTACAAAATTAATTGAGGCAAATACAACTATACCAACGAAAAAATCAGAAGTGTTTACAACAGCATCAGATAATCAGCCTTCTGTCGAAATTCATGTTCTACAGGGTGAACGCTCTATGGCAAGGGATAACAAAACTATCGGAAGATTTCATCTGGATGGTATCCCGCCTGCACCAAGAGGAAGACCTCAGATTGAAGTAGCTTTTGATATAGACGCAAATGGTATTCTGAATGTTTCTGCAAAAGATAAAGGTACCGGAAAAGAACAAAGTATCAGAATTGAAGCTTCTTCAGGACTTACCGACCAGGAAATCGAAAGGATGAAACGGGAAGCTAAAGAAAATGAAGAAAGCGATAAAAAAGCACGCGAAAAGGTTGATAAACTGAATGCAGCTGATAGTCTGATTTTCCAAACCGAAAAACAACTGAAAGAATTTGGAGATAAATTATCTGCCGATAAAAAGACAGATATAGAAAGCGCTCTTAATAAACTTAAAGAAGCTCATAAAAGTGAGGATTTAAGTGCAATAGAAACTGCCAGTGCAGAACTTAACGCAAAATGGCAGACAGCTTCTGAAGAAATGTATAAATCTGCCCAAACAGCTTCATCAGATCAACCACACGAACAAACTGCAGATGCAGGTAAAAATGCAGGGGGCAAAAATGATCAGGAGGTTACTGATGTCGATTTTGAAGAGGTAAAATAAGATTGTATGTATAAGTGTACAGTTTGCGGTTATATATACGATCCTACTGAAGGTGATCCGGATGGGGGAATCCCACCCGGAACTCCTTTTAATGAAATTCCTGATAGCTGGTGTTGCCCCGTATGTGGCGTTTCAAAGGATGAATTTGAGCCGGTAGATTAAGTTGTCAGAAATATTAAAGAATAACTTACACTTCTAAACACAATCAATTACTTAAATCACTTCCATATCCCGAAAACTTCCTGATTACCTGGTCTATATATGTTTTTGATACGGGAAGGGATATCTTCAAAGGATGATCCAATTCTAATTTCAAGCCTTCTTTATCTTTTTCAATGATCTTGATTTTTTCAAAATTTACAATGAAAGAACGATGACATCTTATCAATCCAATATCACTAAGCTCCTCTTCCAACTTTTTCATACTGCTCCTGATAAGATATTTTGAAATTTTATTCTGATCAATATAATGAACTGCAGCATAATTATCAGCAGCTTCTATATAAAGTAAATCTTCAATTCTTACGGAAAACTTCAATATCCCTTTTTCATCTCTGAAAGGTATTAATCCATGAGGGACATTATCAGAAACTACTCTTATTTTCAGGTTATTCAACTTCCTATTCTGTTCCCTCCATGAAAGATATAACCATAAAATAATATAGGGAAGCATGATAACCAAAGCAGTGATCTGAATTGATTTTTTAAATGCCGGAATGAATTCTCTTTGATCATCCAGGAAAAATTTTTGAATAAGGGCATAAACCAAGGCCATTGCTAAAATTTCTCCTGCAATCCATAATGCATAAACACCATATTTAAGGGTTTTAATTTTGCTGAATTTTAGCATAAGTATGCGGCTGATAACTATTACCAGCATACCAATCAGAATAACAATGCTTGAATAAAAAAACAACTGTAATTCCGTTACCTCGTACCAGGTGTCGAGCCCAAAAGGCGCATAAATATTAATAAATACCAATGCAAAAATCGCAGTAAAAATAACGAATAATTGAATATTCGATTTTTCTGTAAGATGCTCAGGTATTGATTTCTCCCAGATTAACATTTTATTTTCTTTACAATAAAGATACTAAGTTTTAATTTTTTGGCATCATTAAAATTCTATTGACCAATAATAATCTTTTAATCATATGTATTTCTATAATGCAATTAATAAATTTGATTGTTTTATATCATAAAATTAAACAACCGGAAAATTTTAATCCATTTAGAGTACCTGATATTCAGTTTAAATTTTAAATCTCGCGTAGATTAAGTGATTTATAAAATAGCTATTGTAAGTAAATTAACCGGAGAACACCCGAATTTCATCATTTACTCCTGCCTTCCGATATATATGTTTTTAAAAGTTCATGCATATATTTTGCTTTCTCCGGAAATAAACCGGAAATATCATTTGTCTCTTTAGGATCTCGATCCAGGTCATATAAGCTGTATCGTGGTTTAGCCGATTGATTACTTATCAAAGAAGATTCACCGGACTCTTCTTTTACCATAAGTTTAAAATTTGCCATCCGCAGGGCATAAGCACCATATCTGGCACTATTTGATACATTGGCATTATGTATCATTGCTTCATGAAAAGATACAGGCCTTTCTTTACCTTGAAGAGCTTTATAAAAACTAACTCCGTCTTCAGCCGTATTTTCATCCAGCTCAATATTCAACATCTCGGCAAATGTTGGTAAAATATCCGTAAAATTAATAGTAGTTGTACAAACTTCACCCGGTTTGATTTTAGCAGGCCACCGAACAAAAAACGGCATTCTGTGACCACCCTCAAAAATACTGCCTTTCCATCCTGAAAAAGGAAAGTTTGATATATGTCCATAAAGATTCCTGTCACCTTTTATCCATCTTTCAGGATTTTTTGTGATATTAATTGGCCCATTGTCACTTGTGAAAATTAACAAAGTATTTTTATCAATTTTTAATTCTTTAAGTTTATCAAGGATTTTGCCAACATGAAAATCAACTTCTGATATAAAATCTCCATACGCTCCTGCATTGCTTGTACCAGTGAATTCTATATTTGGAATAACAGGGTTATGTGGTGCTGTCATAGCATAATAAAGAAAAAAGGGTTTATCGGAATCATCCCTGACCGCAGTCTCAATAAAATCACATGCCTTTTTAGAAAAAGCAGGAACTAATCCTTCAAGGGTAAATCCTTCCGCTATGTGATTATCATCTCTTCCATACCATTCCCCTCTAAGAGATTTTATTTCATCCGTAGTATATACAGGGATAGCTGTAACACGATCATTTTCAATATATGCACAAGGGTTCATCTCTGCTGAACCCGCCTTTATAAATGAATAGTCAAATCCATAATCATTTACCCCTCTTACAAATGAAGAATTAAAGTCAATATTCCTGATATTTTGATAATTCGGATTTATTCTGATATCATCCCTTTCTGATTCATCAAATAGGGCCCAGTCAATACCCTGATGCCATTTGCCAACTATTCCGGTGAAATATCCCTGATTCCTTAACATTTCAGCTATTGTAATTCTTCCGGGCTCAATGAGCGTTCCGGCATAATTTGCTAAATTACCAGACGGTCCCAGCCTGGTACGCCACATATATCTGCCCGTTAATAATCCATAGCGGGAAGGTACACAATATGAACCGGCAGAATGTGCATCAGTAAAATTAAGACCTTCATTAGCAATCCTATTAATATTGGGGGTCCTGACACGGCTTTCAGGATTAAGAACCTCTACATCACCATAACCCATATCATCGGCAAGAATTATTATAATATTAGGCTTTTCTTTATCTACCCCGGATTTGCAGGAATTTACACCAAATCCTGCTGATAATAATACTAAAAGGCCTGGAGTAGTCAATGTATTAAATTTCATGGCTTTTATTTACATTTTGATTAAATTATTTTAATCTTTTAATTTGATATTCAAATCGGGATTTGAAAAACAATTTTCTAAGATAAAGATTTTTATGTATAAATGATCACCCCTTAATAATAAGTTTCACCCCTGAAACTGATCTTTTGTCCCACTCTTATATTGAGAATCCCAAAATTTTGATTCTCATTAATTCACTGCTTTACTTTAGCTGAAATTTAAAAATTCTGTGCGCAATAAAGTTGATTTAAGTTTTAAAAGATATTAAAAAACTATTTATCTAAAATTTTATTCAATTTAAAAATGAATTTCATAGAAAGATATAAATATTTGAAAGAAAGATTTAATCAGAAAGAAAACTGCATTGACCTTAATGACTCCAATATTGTAATACAGAATATGGCATTTGAATCTGATTTCAACCAAAATTGTTTTGCACAAAATAATGTTGCCGGTGATATAAAAATTCTTGAGAATATAAGATTTAACTATCCGGTTTTTACTCCCCAAAATAAAAAAGTAAATGATAAAGCAATTATTCTTGTTCACGGACTAAATGAGAAATTATGGAATAAATATCTGACATGGGCAGAAACCCTTAGTAATATTACCGGTAAATCAGTCATTCTTTTTCCGATTTCTTTTCATATGAACAGGGCCCCGGCATTATGGACCGATCCGCGTGAAATGAATAAATTAATCGGGATCCGTAAATCATATTACCCCGATATTCAAAATTCCTCCTTTATTAATCTTGCATTAAGCGAAAGGCTCACCTCTGTACCTCAGCGCTTTTTCCTTTCAGGATACAATTATGCAGAAGATCTTTTAAAACTTATAAAAGAGATTTATTCCGGTCATCATCCATTATTCATGCCCGGAACTCAAATTGATTTTTTTGCTTATTCTATTGGTGTATTTCTGATCCAGTGCTTAATGATTGCCGATAGAGAAGATCTTTTAAAAAATTCAAAATATATTTTTTTCGCCGGAGGCCCCTTATTCTGCGATATGAATGGAATATCCAAATTTATTATGGATAATAAAGCTTTCGAAAGGATCTATCATTATTATCTAAAAGAACTGGAAGATGATATTGACAGGGGAGAAGATTATTCTCAGGTATTTGAAGAAAATACTATGGGTAAAGCTTTCAGGGCTATGATTAAACCAGAAACATTCAGACATCTTAGGGATAAAGTTATTGAGTTTTTTAAACCGCGCATACTTTTGATTGCATTGAGAGATGACAAGATCATGCCACTCAAGGGGATCATTAAACTATATAATAAAAATACAAATATAAGGATCATGCATTTTAAATATCCTTATATTCATGAAAGCCCATTTCCTGTTAACATTCCGGAAGCACTTACACTAGTGGATAAAGCATTCAACAGGGTATTTACTTTGGCAGCTTCCTGGCTTGAATAATTTATTTTACACAAATTTCAAAAACAATATTTTATTTTAATTTTTTTAATACATCCAGCAAAATTGTAGCATGATTTATTTGCGGATCTTTTGCAGCATATAATAAAGTTAAATTTTGATTTTCATCTATTGATTTTAACCGTTTTAATTCTTCTTTTTGAAATTTCAGCTCTTCTTTGTAAAGTGCTTTAAATTCTTCAAAACGTGATGGATCATGGCCAAACCATTTGCGTAATTCAGGTGAAGGTGTTACTTTTTTATTCCATTCATCAAGTGCTGCATCTGCCTTACTTACACCTCTGGGCCATACTCTGTCAATTAATACCCGATAACCATCATCTTTTTCGGGCATTTCATATATACGTTTAATTTTCATCAGAAAATATTTTAGTTATAATATTGTTGTTCACGTCGTTCTGACGGAACCCTCAAATATTTTCATTTTCTTGTTGTGAACGATAGTACATGGGGGTTTCATCAGAAA
>CAZLXM010000008.1:0-63864 GCA_964563105.1 uncultured Bacteroidaceae bacterium | reverse complement strand
CCTCTGATACCAATAATATCCCCAATATCCAGCAGCTTTTTAAAAACTATATTATACATTGTTTTATCCTCGCCGGGGCATATTACATCTCTTTGCAAATAAATCTGAATACGTCCTGAAGCATCCTGAATTTCAGCAAATGAAGCACTCCCCATGATCCTTCTGTTCATAATTCTGCCAGCCAGGCGTACTTCTCCGGGATAATTCTCTTCCGGAATAAATTGTTTAAGAATTTTGGCAGTATTGGTATTTATTTCATAACCTGAAGCGGGATATGGGTCAATCCCTAGTTTTTTAAGTTCTTCCAGCGATTGCCTCCGCATAATTTCTTGTTCGCTTAATTCAATATGACTCATATTCTTGAGGAATGAAAATTTTTGCAAAGATAGCAGAATAGTGAGATGTGCCAAATGCCCTGACGAACGAAAAGAAGTGTAATTTATGATCAATATACTTTTTCTTAAATGCAGACGATTTATTGTAAAAATACTTATTTAATAGTACATTCTGCTGGTTAATGAAAAGGATATTTTAGGCTTTCCGGCTTTGATTATTTTATGCTTTTGTAAAATAATAAATATTATTAGCAGGATATTAGTATTTTTGTATTTAAGGATTTGATGAAAGGACCGATTTAATGATAAATAAAAACTGGGCAATAAAAGAACAGGGTGATCCCCGGGCAATGGGGCCCCTTCAGTTGGAGCTGGGTGTAAGCCGGGCTATATCCTGTTTGCTTGTTCAAAGAGGTATAAACACCAGTGAAGCTGCAAGATCTTTTTTTAATCCTAATTTGAAAAATCTACATGATCCTTATCTGATGAAAGATATGGAAAAGGCGGTTACAAGGATTGTCAGGGCACGGGAAAATAATGAATCATTGTTAATTTATGGAGATTATGATGTGGATGGAACTACCTCTGTAGCCATGGTTTATAGTTATTTCAAAAATTATTTTAAAAATATTGATTATTATATACCCGACAGATATACTGAAGGTTATGGGGTCTCTTACAGAGGCATTGATTATGCGGCTGAGAATGGGTTCAGGCTGGTAATTGCACTGGATTGCGGAATAAAAGCAGTTGAAAAAATAAAATATGCCAAAGAAAAAGGTGTGGAATTTATTATTTGTGATCATCATAATCCCGGAGCAATTATACCTGTAGCTGAAGCTGTTTTAGATCCCAAACAATCAGATTGTTCGTATCCTTACAAAGAATTATCAGGATGCGGTGTGGGTTTTAAATTATTACATGCTTTTAATATCTGGCAGGGACTGCCCTTATCAGATCTTTTTGTTTACCTGGATCTTTTAGCTGTCAGTATTGCATCGGATATTGTTCCTATTACCGGCGAAAACAGAATACTGGCTTATTATGGCTTGAAACAAATTAATGAAAATCCTTCTACAGGTATAAAGACGATTTTAGAACTTTCAAAAATTAAGAAAAAGAATATTACAATCGAAGATATTGTTTTTAAGATAGGCCCAAGGATTAATGCAGCCGGAAGAATGGAATCAGGGAAGGAGTCTGTTGATTTGCTTATTTCAAAAGATGAAAAAGAAGCAAGGTTGATTGGAGAAAAAATAAATGATTATAATGTTACCCGCCGGAATGTTGATGCTTCAATTACTCAGGAGGCACTTGCTATTATTAAATCTGATTTTGAATTAAAGAGCAGGAAGTCAACTGTACTTTTTAATCCTGACTGGCATAAAGGGGTTATTGGAATTGTAGCAAGTCGTTTGCTGGATTATTATTACAGGCCCACCATTATCCTGACACAATCCAATGGAATGGCAGCAGGTTCTGCCAGGTCAGTTAATGGTTTTGATATATATCAGGCTATTGAAAGTTGTAGTAATTTATTGGAAAATTTTGGCGGCCATAAATATGCTGCCGGACTTACTATGAAAGTCCAAAATGTTACATTGTTTAAGGAAAAATTTGAAGAGATTGTAACCCAAACCATTCAACCTGAGCAATTAATTCCGGTTGTGGAAATTGATACTGAAATCTCTTTGAAAGAAATTGATGATAAATTTTATATGGATCTTAAACAGTTTCAACCTTTTGGTCCGGAAAATACGAATCCGGTTTTTCTTACTGAAAATGTTTCAGATAATGGTAAGAGTAAAAAGGTAGGTTTATCCGGGGATCATTTAAAACTTTTTCTTGTTCAGGAAGAAGATCCGTATAAAGTATATCCTGCAATTGCTTTCCAACAAGGACATCATTTTGCTGTAATTTCAAAAGGTCATGCTTTTGATATTTGTTATTCAATTGAAGAAAACGAATTCAAAGGAGAAACAAGCCTGCAATTAAATATTAAAGACATTAAAACAGATTAAATTTAGATTTTAATTCTTAACTGAAGTTTTATACCTGAATCTTTATTTGATCGAATAAGGTCTGTGCCTGAACCCCTTTCGATAATACCGTCATAAAAGTTAGCATAATATTTGATCCAAAAGTTTAGTTTATCAAAAAATGATGATCTAAGCATAAATGAAAATCTGCTTCCTCTTCTGTATAAAACAGGCACTGAAAAATCGTATAAGAGATCATTTTCATAAATATATATTCTGTTTTTCCATTCCGGAACATCAAATAAGCCAAAGCTGATCCATATACCGGATTTCTTTTCCGGTGGTTTTAAAATTATTTTCTGACCTAAATAATATCCTTTTGAGCAGTTGGATAATTCTTCAGAATATCGGCTAAGATCAAACCTGGTTTCAAAGCTGACACTGCTATTGAAAGAATAGTCATAACTAATTCTTAGGGATCTTTTGTTATTCCTTTTTATAAGGTCTATTCCGGTGGTTTCACGTTTTGACTTTTCAGCTTCGTTATAGCTTTTATATCTTAAAGTAACAATGTTTCCTGAATTAAAATTTATAAGTGCATTTAAATAATAATCGTTACCATGGTAAGGGGCCGGAATATTTGATCGCAACCAGGGAAAGGAATAATGATCGGCATATAAAGATAAATTCAGGAAGGGCAGAGGATAGAAATTTAGGCCAATATAAGTGCCCTTTTCATTACGTGTCCCCGAACTTTTACTGAAAGATCCGGAAGAAAATGAAATGTATCCAGGTGAGAAGTATCTTTGTATAATTGAAATAGTTAGCAATGGATATAATTGTGCTGTTAATCCATTAATTAATGCAATGTTATTTGAATAATCTGATCCGATCTCACCAAAAACAATGGCTTTTCCAAGGCTCATACGGTAATGAAAACCAAAATTTGAAAAATGATTAATATAAACTTCGGGAACAACACTTTTATCATAAATTGAGATTTCTTTTGGTTGATTAAAATGTGTGCTTATAGCATTGAAACCAATAGTAAGATTAGTAAAACTGTAAATAGTATTAATTCCATAATCAACTTGTTTAAGTGTGTTTCGATTTATATTTTCATTGATACTTCTGTGTAAACCACTAGTATTGATAGAACTGAAATACGACATGCTATCGGATACTGATGATATATAATTGATTTTGGCGTCACAGGAAATTTGTGATACAAAATAATATGTTATTAAACGGCCAAATTTTGTTTCCGCGGCAATACCCCTCTGAAAGCCACTTTCTGATGCGGAGATACTTTTTTTGATATAATTTCTTTCAGGCAGGATTATAGCATTAATGGTTTTTAATCTGAAAGGACTGCCACGTAAAAGACCCTGACCAAAGCTTGATCTGTAATCACCAATAATTAGTTTCCTCAGCTTTTTATTTAATTGAAATTCAACATATCCTGATATATGATCAGGAAGTTTTGAATTATAAGGTGAAAAGTATGGCTCTCCCGCATCTTTTTCAGTTAATAATCCGTATTTGATATTTTTATTTATTTTAATTTCATGACGTGATAATAAATAATGATTACTCCCTGTAAATCGCTTAATGCTATCTGTTTTATCTGAGAATCCGGCCGGAACTTCCAGCTTATGTTTAAATCTTAAAATGTGGTCATATGTTATGTTTTTTTTCGACGATTTTTTAAATTTTATTTCGTTTATATTTCCAATGCTTATAAAGGGACTTACTTTTTGTACCAGATCAGCTTGAAAACCAGGTATCAGGATAAGTTCATTTTTTGATAAAAGATTTCCGAATTCCTGACGATAATTAATAATACTTTTTATTTGAAAATCATTCAGATAATGTATTTGCCCCAATTCATCTGCAGATGCTTTATTGATATTCAAAGGGTTTGTCATTAATTCATTGAGTTCATCCAACAAAGATATGGCCTCTTCTTCATCTTCTACAGATTCCATAATTTCTTCAATCATTAAATAAAATGAAGTCTTTTCCTGGTTTTCTATTGTTTGTGTCCATCCTGGCCTGTTTATTGTAAATATTACGAATATTTTTAATAATAAATATCTCCAGGTCCTGTTAAGCATAGAAAATATCAGAAGAAAGAAATAAATAGAATTTATCTTTTGGAAAATATTTTTCGTATTTTATGGTTTATGTCAGCTTATGTAGAAAAACAGCTAAAAAATTAATTAAATTCTACCTGAAGTGAAAAATGTGGGGTAAATCCGAGGATCTGGTGATGTGTGAAAGCAATATCAGCTGATATTTTCTTCATTTTATATCCTAAACCAAAAGTATTTTGAACCGGATTGGTAAATATCCCTGTTCTTAGGAATAAGCTTTCAAATAATTGATATTCGATACCACTTTTATAAACAGGGCTTTTATTTATATGCTTTTCAATTTCAAATCCGAGAATAAGTTTTTCAAAAGGAGAGTATGAAGCCCCGGCCCGTAAGGTTGTTGTAAGGGTATCGGCATAATTAGCTGAAATTGTAGATCTGGAGGGATTAAACAAGTGAATTCCAAAAGAAACTTTATCATCCGGCTTATACTGGATCCCGCCTTCAACACTTAATGCATTTCTGTTATCAAACTCACCTGCAATATATATATGATGAATATTGGTTTGAACACCTGCTGCTAATTTATTACCAAAACTTCTGCCGATTCCAAGGCCTATTTTGCTTTCATTATATTTTTCATATCCAAAGTACGAATAACTAAAGCCCATTGTTCCCGGCTTTGTTGGTATTGTTAAGGCAATAGCATGAAGACTGTATTCCGGAACAATAAATTTATTTTCATGATGAAATCCGAGACTGAAATGAGGATAAAACCCTAATCCGGCCTGATTGTGATAAACAGACCAAATATCGGAATGCATTACATAAGTATTAGCTAAAGCGGCAGGTCTTGTTCCAACTGGAAAATTTTCTCCTGCAGCAAATATATTTAATGGAATAAATATAAAACAAAAAGAGATCCTGTAAATTTTAATTAGTTTTATATTTAAACTGAACATTATTAAGTTCTTCATTAGCCAGGATAATTTTCTTTTTTAGTCCATTTTTAAAATTAATGACTTTTTTTAATATTGTTTCATCTCCGGTTGCAATGATCTGTGCTGCAAGTATACCGGCATTCCTGGCACTATCCAGGCCTACTGTTGCTACCGGAATTCCCGGGGGCATCTGTAAAATGCTTAGAATACTGTCCCAACCATCTATAGAAATTGATGCATTAATCGGAACCCCTATTACCGGAAGAGGTGTCAGGGCAGCAAGTACACCGGGTAAATGTGCTGCTCCGCCGGCTCCTGCAATAATAACCCTGACACCACGATCAAAAGCTCCCAAAGCGAACTCCATCACTTTTTCAGGAGTGCGGTGTGCTGATAAAGCATTAATTTCAAAAGGAATTTCAAGTTCATCAAGAATCTCTGCTGCTTCTTTCATTACCGGCAGATCTGATGTGCTGCCCATGATAATACTTACCTTCGGATTCATTGTCTATATTGTTTAATCTGTTAATTATGTAAAAAACTGCTTTCAAATAAAGATTTTTTCAAATATAATAAAATATGAATGCTGAATTATTTGATTTTGTTATGAATTATTTCAGGAAATTTAAAAAGATTTAATTAAATTTTTGAATGTAAATTCAAAAATCAGTTAGTTTTAATATAGAAATCAACAAGCTTAAAAATCCCTGATAATTTTTTGTAAGCTCAAAACCTTGATTACACTAAGTATGAGAGGGCTTATAAGGATATTTATAGTATACTGCCACAGGTCTTTGGTGTTAATTATTATCTTTGTGGCTGAGTAAATATTAGTAATAAATTTTTAATAACAGGCTGCTGATTTGTAAAATATTATAGATGTCCTGTTCATGATTCTGGTATGAATTAGAATTAGATATTAAATACAGGTATTATTTTAAATTAGGTAATTTGTAAAATTTCTGAAAATATAGGCGCCTAAGGCATAATTTAATAATTTTAAAATAAAATAAATAGTAATCTATGTTAAATATTGTATTATTTGGGCCTCCGGGTTCAGGCAAAGGAACACAGTCTGAGAATATTATCAAAAAATTTGATCTCACACATCTTTCCACAGGAGACATACTTAGGGCAGAACTTACTGCCAGGACTGAATTAGGACTTAAAGCAAAAGCAATAACGGAGAAGGGGGAATTGGTATCTGATGAGATTGTAATTTTAATGATTGCTAATAAGCTGGATGCAAATAAGTGTGCGAAAGGCTTTATTTTTGATGGTTTCCCGCGTACCGTAGCACAAGCTGAAGCTCTGGATAAAATTCTTGAATCTCGTAACATGAAAGTTGATATGATGCTTGGATTAGAAGTAGAGAAGGAGGAACTGGTAAAAAGACTGTTGTTAAGAGGTGAAGAAACAGGCAGGGCTGATGATAATCTTGAAACAATTGAGAACAGAATTAATGTCTATAATAAGCAGACAACACCCGTAATGAATTATTACAGGGCTCAGGGCAAGTATGTACCTATAAATGGGACCGGAAATATTGTTGATATATCAAAAAGTATTTTCCTTACAATTGACACATACATGAGTTAATCCGGATATCTTTACACTATGGCGGATTCAAACTTCATTGATTATGTTAAGATCTTTACCCGTTCAGGTAATGGCGGTGCCGGTTCGGCACATTTACGAAGAGAAAAATTTATACCTAAAGGCGGACCTGATGGAGGTGATGGTGGCAGGGGGGGCCATGTGGTCCTTAAAGGAAACCGAAATCTGTGGACGCTCTTACATCTTAAATATCAAAAACATATTTTCGCCAGTCCGGGAGAAAAAGGGGGTTCTAACTGCAGGACAGGAGCAGACGGAAAAGATGCCATTATTGAGGTGCCATTGGGTACCATTGCAAAACATGGCAATACAGGTGAATTTATCTGTGAAATCACTCAGCATGAAGAAATGAAAATCCTGATGAAAGGCGGAAGAGGAGGACTTGGTAATATTCATTTTAAGTCTGCTGTAAACCAAACTCCCAGATATGCTCAACCAGGAGAACCAGGGGAAGAAGGATGGAATATCCTGGAATTAAAACTACTGGCAGATGTTGGCCTCGTAGGATTTCCAAATGCCGGCAAATCAACCTTATTATCTGTTATATCAGCTGCCAAACCAAAAATTGCAGATTACCCGTTTACTACCTTGACCCCTAATCTTGGGATTGTGTCTTATAGGGAACACTATTCATTTATAATGGCTGATATTCCGGGACTTATTGAAGGGGCGAGTGAAGGTAAGGGCCTTGGTACCAGGTTTCTCAGGCATATTGAAAGGAATTCCACACTTTTGTTTATGATCCCTGCCGATACCCGGGACATTAATGAAGATTATGAGATCCTCTTAAATGAATTAAAATTATATAATCCGGATCTCCTCGATAAAAAAAGGTTGCTTGCAATAACTAAATCTGACCTTTTAGATATGGAACTAATGGCAGAAATGCAAAAAGATCTTCCCGACCTGCCTTATGTATTTATTTCTTCTTTCACCGGCGCAGGGATCAGGGAACTGAAGGATAAACTCTGGAATATGCTTACTTAAAAAATATGCTTGACTTTCTTCAATATATTGATGAGAACATTTTTTTTGCCATAAATGGCTTACATAATCCGTTTTTTGACAAAATAATGTGGCAGATAAGTGCTAAATTTACGTGGGTCCCTTTATATGCAGCCATCCTGGGATGGCTGATTTATAAATACAGGACCAAATCATTGATTTATATAATCTTTCTTGTATTATTGATTATCGCAAGTGATCAGGGTTCTGTCCATCTTTTTAAAAATGTTTTTGAACGATACAGGCCTTCTCATAATCCCGATTTCCACAATCTTGTTCATATTGTAAATGGTTACAGAGGAGGGAAATATGGGTTTATTTCATCACATGCATCAAATACTTTTGCCTTCGTATCTTTTTTAATACCTGTATTTAATAAAAAATGCTTTACTATTTTTATGGTGTTCTGGATAATTCTGGTTAGTTATAGCAGAATTTATCTGGGTGTCCATTATCCATTTGATATTCTGGCCGGAGGTGCTTTTGGGTGGATGCTTGGTTATGGCTTTTATCAAGCCAATCAATTTTTTATTTTTAAAGTAATAGAGCCGAAAAAAGAATTTGCTAAAGTTCAAAAAAATGATTTCTAGCCATGATCTAAAACATAGCCATAATAAGTTCGTCAACCTTAATATCCTTAAAATAATCATTAATTTCCAATTCTGACAAGCATTTTCTTATTTCGTCCGGATCGTGACGTATGCCAATAAGTGATTCTTCCACAATATCGATATCATACCGGTGAAAAAAATCACCATAAATTTTGATATTTTCAATTATTCCTTTTTGCGCATTAATATGTATATCCAGATTCCCCCCTTTTGTTCTTACCAGTTTTTGAAACTGATATTTTGGAGAATAACCAAAATTCCAGTCCCAACGCGAATATTTATCGGTTTTTAAAGTATTGATTGCAGTTATATCTTTAAGGTTATATTCATATAGCCTGGCTTGTGGATACTTTTCCATTATATGGCCCATTATTAGCCTGCTGAAAGATAATATATCCATCTCTTCTTTTAAATGTTCGGAAATATTAGTTACCCTGGAACGAATTGATTGCACCGATTTATCCTTAAACTTTAAAGGATTTACTTTTAG
The DNA here is from genome assembly GCA_964563105.1 of uncultured Bacteroidaceae bacterium. Classification (GTDB taxonomy): domain Bacteria; phylum Bacteroidota; class Bacteroidia; order Bacteroidales; genus CAYVTV01. The sequence goes on along the minus strand of CAZLXM010000008.1, from coordinate 54,790 downwards.
TGCCTTAGAGAGGTCTGACATCTCTGCCGAAAACAAAAGTGTTCCATGATGTAAAACTCTGTTTTTCCATACATGTTCAGCATTACCCGAAAATTTTTTACCATCAATAGTCAGATCGTTTCTTCCTTCAAATTTGGCATCAATATTTAATTTTCTCAGAACATCAAGTATCGGTTCAGTAAATTTTCTGAAATCAACCAGATTTCCGTCTTCTCCATTTTCAATAAAAGTAAAATTCAGATTCCCGGGATCATGGAATACTGCCCCTCCTCCGGAAAGCCTCCGGACCACCTTAATATTATTTGCTTTAACATATTCCAGATTTATTTCAGAAAGCGTATTTTGATGCTTTCCGATAATTATGGATGGCTCATTCCTCCATAGCATAAAGCAATCTTCACTGAAATTTTTTAATACATATTCTTCTGCCGCCAGGTTAAAATATGGGTCAAGATTTGGGTATTGGATACAAAGCATAATACTTGTCAAAATAAAAATTGATAAATAATAAATACTTAACTGAAAAGTTTATATCATCATGTTATGTATTAATGTTTTATTAAAAAACTATACTAATCCATAATTTTAAATTTAGAAAAACAAGATATTTATTTAAAACTAAATTTTATGTCGTCATACGATAACTGTAATGTTTTAATCATGTATTTCTATCCGGAAATTTAAACAATTTCAACTGCCATTTTGTTAAAGAGCAAATAAAATAATTTTATAAAATATTTATTATTAGTAGTTAAGATATTATTATTTTTTTTAGTTCCATCAAACTAATGATCTTCCCTTAAAGTATTTTACTTTTGCTGTCAATTATTTAAAAATTTACATTAGTTAATCTATGGTTAAAAGATTTTTTAATACTTTAGGTACAGGAATTCTTTCTATTTTTCTATGGATACATTTTATTGTTTCCTCAATAATTTTAACCCCGTTTTTGATCATTATACGCTATATTAGTGCCCCTTTTGATCCTCAATTGAAGCTTCTTCATAAATTCTCATGTTTTTGGGGTGCTCAGTATATATGGGTAAATCCTTTCTGGTCGCTGAAAATAGAAAATAAAGAACGTTTTAATGACCGTGTGGCACATATAATAGTTTGTAACCACCAGAGTCTTGTTGATATAGTCGTGATTTACAGTCTTTTTAAATATTTTAAATGGACTTCAAAAGTTGAAAATTTTAAACTTCCATTTGTAGGCTGGGTTCTTTCTTTCAATAATTCAATACCTGTTTACAGAGGAGCTCATGATGCTTATTTAAAATTTGCTTCCCGGGCATTAACAGAATTGAATTCAGGTAATTCTATAATTTTGTTTCCGGAGGGGACAAGATCGCGCAGCCATAAAATGGGAAGATTTAAAGATGGTGCATTTTTGCTGGCCCATGAAGCTAAAGTGCCAATTCTGCCAATGGTTATATATGGTACTTCTGCAGCTATCCCTAAAAAAGGATGGATGATTAGAAAAAAACAGAAATTAATACTTAGGGTACTTGAACCTGTTCCGTATGATAATTATAAAGATCTTACAGTTAAAGAAACCTCTTCTATGATTTATGATATTGTAAATACTGAATCAGAGAAAATGCAGTAGTTAATATTTTGTTATAATCAGTCTAATTATTTGTATTCTTTATTGTTTAAAAAAATAAATTATCAACAGTAAAACAGCTGAAATGAATTGAAAAACAATGGTTAAGTTAAAATATTTATAAAAAAAACGGAAAACGGCAATAATCAGAAGTTTAAGTAAATTTATAGGGGTGGCATCTTATGTTAAATTTCTGGTTATCTGCTTAAAATAATAGCTGATCTGTCAAATAAAAATGCCTGTATGTTAATTCCCTGTTGAAAAACAAATATTCCCCCTGCCTTTGTTTTATTTATATTTGCACAAATTTTATAGGATTATGAGTGTTACTTATTCAGAGGAAACTATCAGAACTTTAGATTGGAAAGAACATATTCGTAAAAGGCCCGGAATGTATATTGGAAAGTTGGGAGATGGTTCTTCACCGGATGATGGGATATATGTTTTGATTAAAGAGGTTCTGGATAATTCGGTGGATGAATATATGATGGGTTTTGGTAAAACTATTGAATTAATTATTGATGACAGGCAGGTTACTGTATGTGATTATGGAAGGGGCATACCTTTGGGAAAACTTATTGATGTAGCCTCAAAAATGAATACAGGTGCCAAATATGATTCAAAAGTATTTAAAAAGTCAGTTGGTTTGAATGGGGTTGGGATCAAAGCTGTTAATGCTCTTTCTTCAAAATTTCATATTCAGTCAGTTCGGGATAATTCATTACGTGAAGCATTTTTCGAAAGAGGGGAGCTTATCACAGAAAGTACTCATGAAAACCAGAGGAGGGCAAATGGGACAAAAGTTATTTTCACTCCCGACGAGACAATGTTTGGCCGCTTTCATTTTATTTCCGATTATGTTGAAGCATTGATTAAAAACTACGTATATCTCAATGCAGGCCTTACCATAGTATATAACGGAGAAAAATATATATCTAAAAACGGATTATTTGATCTTCTTACCGACAATTTGAATGAAGAAAGTCTTTATCCTGTAATCCATTTAAAAAATCATGATATTGAAGTCGCATTTACACATGGGAATCAATATGGTGAAGAATATTATAGTTTTGTTAACGGACAACATACCACGCAGGGCGGAACCCATCTGGTGGCATTCCGGGAAGCGATAGTAAAAACAGTTCGTGATTTTTATAAAAAAGATTTTGATCCTTCAGATATAAGATCTTCAATTGTTGCTGCGCTAAGTGTGAAGATCGAAGAACCCGTTTTTGAATCCCAGACAAAAACGAAATTAGGATCAAAAGATATGGGGCCGGAAGGACCTTCAGTAAGGAATTTTATTATGAATTTCCTCACTACTAAGCTGGATGATTATTTACATAAGCACCCTGACACTGCATCTTCATTATTAAAAAAAATACAGGAATCTGAGAAAGAGAGAAGAGCCATTTCAGGTGTCCAGAAACTTGCACGGGAGAGATCAAGAAAGGCAAATTTACATAACAAAAAATTACGCGATTGCCGCATACATTATAATTCTTCAGATGAAAGAAAAGATGAATCCATGATCTTTATTACTGAGGGTGATTCTGCGAGTGGTTCTATTACAAAATCAAGAGATGTAAATACTCAGGCTGTTTTTAGCCTTAAAGGCAAACCCTTAAATACTTATGGGCTCACAAAATTAATTGTTTATGAAAATGAGGAGTTTAACCTTTTACAGGCCGCTCTAAATATCGAAGAAGGGTTGGATAGCCTTCGATATAAACATGTTATAATTGCAACTGACGCTGACGTGGATGGAATGCATATCAGGCTTCTGTTAATTACTTTCTTTTTGCAGTTTTTTCCCAATCTCGTTAGAAAAGGTCATTTATATATTCTAAAAACGCCATTATTCAGGGTCAGGAATAAAGTAAAAACTATTTATTGCTATTCAGAAAGAGAAAAATCAGAAGCAGTTGCCAAGTTAGGTAAGAATACTGAAATTACACGTTTTAAAGGTTTAGGTGAAATCTCTCCTGATGAATTTAAATATTTTATAGGAAAAGATATCAGGCTTGAACCTGTTCGTTTGCATAAAGATGATTCTATACATGATATCCTTGAATTTTATATGGGCAAAAACACTCCTGAAAGACAGGATTTTATTATTGATAATCTGAAACTTGAAGAAGATGTGGTTGACATTGAAACAGCAATTACCGGAGTAATGCAAGAGGCTGAGGTTTAATGAATTAATGTTGCTTAGTCATGAGTGAAGAAATTGGTACGACATCTGGTTATGATGAGCAGGATTTTTTTGATTCTACTTTTGATAACGGAGGGACCGGGGAAGATGAAGTTATATCAAGAAGGATTAATTTGTCGGGAATGTATCAGGACTGGTTTCTTGATTATGCTTCTTATGTTATACTTGAAAGGGCTGTTCCTGATATGGCTGATGGCCTGAAACCTGTACAAAGGCGCATTCTACATTCTATGCGAAGACTGGATGATGGACGCTTTAATAAAGTTGCTAATATCATTGGCCATACAATGCAATTTCATCCCCATGGGGACGCTTCGATAGGAGATGCACTTGTCCAGATCGGACAAAAAGAATTGCTTATAGATACACAGGGAAATTGGGGCAATATAAATACCGGAGATGATGCAGCAGCTCCAAGATATATTGAAGCAAGATTGTCAAAATTTGCACTTCAGGTTGTTTTTAATCCTAAAATTACAGAATGGAAGCTTTCATATGACGGCAGGAATAAGGAACCTGTGGCCCTGCCGGTTAAGTTTCCCCTTCTTCTTGCACAGGGTGCTGAAGGAATTGCAGTTGGACTCTCTTCAAAAATATTGCCACATAATTTTATTGAACTTATTGATGCAAGTATTGCATACCTGCAAGGCAAAACGTTTCAATTATACCCTGATTTTCCCGGCGGAGGCTACATTGAAGTAGCAAAATATAATGACGGTGCAAGAAGTGGATCAGTACGTATCAGGGCTAAAATTGAAAATATAGATAAAAAAACATTGGTGATCAGGGAAATCCCTTATGGTAAAACTACCGGTTCAATAATTGAGTCTATATTAAAAGCCAATGAAAAAGGAAAAATAAAGATTAGAAAAATTGATGATAATACTGCAGAAAAGGTAGAAATTGTAATTCATTTATTCCCGGGTGTAAACCCTGATAAAACTATTGATGCGCTCTATGCATTTACAGAGTGTGAAGTTCCTGTATCAGTTAATTGTTGTGTGATTGACAATAATAAACCCGTTTTTACCACTATTAGTGATGTGCTTCAAAGATCTGCTGATCATACCCTGCATCTTCTTCAGCTGGAATTAAAGATACGGCTGGCTGAACTTGAAGAAGAGTGGCATTTTTCTTCATTGGAAAGAATCTTTATAGAAAAAAGAATATATATCCTGATTGAAGATTGTGAGACCTGGGAAGAAATTATCCAAACAATAGATAATGGATTGGAGCCTTATAAAAAACTTCTACATAGAGAAGTAACAAAAGATGATATTACAAAACTCACAGAAATACAGATTAAAAGAATTTCAAAATATGATTCAAGAAAAGCAGATGATAAAATACGCATGATTGAAAGTGAAATTGAGGAAGTAAACAATCATCTGTCAAATATTGTCCCTTTTACTATAAATTATTTCAGGCAGATTAAGAAAAAATACGGAGAAAATAAGGAGAGAAAAACAGAAATTAGAAGTTTTGATACAATTAAGGCTGCTAAGGTTGCTGCTGCAAATGTTAAACTTTATGTGAACCGGGAAGAAGGATTTTTTGGGACATTATTAAAAAAAGATGAGTTTGTATGTGATTGTTCAGATCTGGATGAAATTATTGTTTTCAGAAAAGATGGAAAATTCATTATTACAAAAGTTGCTGAAAAAGTATTTGCAGGTAAGAATATCCTTTATATTAATGTATATAAAAGAAATGATGCGCGAACTGTATATAATGTGATTTATTATGACGGGAAAACCGGACATACACTTATGAAGCGTTCTTCCGTTACCGGAATTACAAGAGATAAAGAATATTCTTTTATTAAGGAGCACAAAAATTCTAAAATTCTTTATTTCAGTGCTAATCCAAACGGTGAAGCAGAGGTTGTAAAAATATTTCTTAAACCAAAACCCAGATTGAAAAATCTGGTGTTGGAAATGGATTTTAGTGAACTTGCTATTAAAAATAAATCTTCAATTGGAAATATTCTTACAAAACATGCAGTACATAAAATTGTAATGCTTGAAAAAGGAGTCTCAACCCTCGGAGGAAGAAAAATATGGTGGGATGAATATGTAGCACGGCTCAATGCAGATGGCAGAGGAATTTGTCTTGGAGAATTTGGTGGTTCCGATATGATCCTTATTGTTACCCGTTCAGGGTCTTTTAGAACAAGCAACTTTGACCTTAGCAATCATTTTGAAGACAATGTTCTGTTAATTGAAAAATTTAAACAGGATAAAGTGTTTTCCGCTGTTTATTTTGATGCCGATGTAAATTATTATTATGTTAAACGATTTCAATTTGAGATATCTGAAAAATTACAAAGTTTTATCGGAGAAAATAATGAATCCAGATTAATAAGGATCACTGAAGTTGATTATCCTCGTTTTGAATTGAAATTTGGAGGAAAAAATCAAGAACGCAAATCTGAAATCATTGAAGTAGCTGAATTTATTGGCATAAAGAGCTTTAGGGCAAAAGGGAAAAGGCTTACAAAATTTGAAGTTTCTTTAGTAAATGAATTAGAGCCAATTGTTAAAGAAGAAATTTCACCTCAAGAGTCAACTGAAAGCCTTTCGACATCTTCAATAAAGACTAATGGCCAGATGGCTCTGGATTTATAATATAATTTGTCTTGAAAATATTTTTAATTGGATTTATGGGTTCCGGTAAAACCACTTTAGGGAAAAAACTTGCCGAAAAGATTTCTATAGAATTTATTGATCTTGATGAAATAATTATTAAAAATACAGGTGAATCAATTAATAATATTTTTAATAAAAAAGGGGAGGATTTTTTCAGAGAAGAAGAAAGAAAAGCTTTACAAAGCATGTTAAGGAAAAAATCCTTTATAATGGCTGTCGGAGGAGGAACACCCTGTTTCTTTAATAATATGGAACTAATGAAGAAAACTGGAATAACAATATATTTGAAACTAACACCTGAAAAAATATTCGACAGGCTGAAAGGCGAAACAAAACAACGCCCATTATTAAATAAACTTGATAATGAGAGTCTTTTGGAATATATTAAAATTAACCTTGAAAAAAGAGAAAAATGGTATTTACAATCAGAAATAATTTTAGAAGAAACAGAACATTCACCGGAAATTATTTATAATAGAATTCTTACAGCCTGATTGTAAGATTTAATAGATTATTTCAGAACCATTACAGCCTTCCTTGAATCATTTTTTCAGTTATTACCGTATTATAGGAAAATGATATAATATCTTAATGAATAAAATTAAAATACTATTGATAGGATTTTTATTAATTAAAAGTGATAATAACTTTAAAATTATCCGGGTCTCTAAAGATAATTATAACATTTTAATTTTTGTAACCCTTGAAAGAATGATTCGTTAAGACATATCTCTGAAAGTTATTATATTAAAGAAAACCCTTGGACAGGTGAGAAGAACAACGATATTCAGGCAACTTATTTTAAATATTGTATTACCGGCTGTAATAGCTTTGGTTATACTGGGGGTTCTTAATTATCAGCATACGAGAAGTATTCTCATTGAAGCCAATGAGAAGAAAAATGATATTATTAAAGATGAAATACTCTATATACATGAGATACAGGATATGGCACTGGATATTTTAGAGGACGATTTACAGGCTCATATGAAACGTCTTTCAGAGCTTCTTGTAAATAAATATTTTAGCTCAACAGAAGGGATAGATACCATTAATTTACATGTAATTAGAGAAGAGATTGGGATGGATCCCGATTTTGAAGATATTTGTATAATAAACAAGATGGGGGTTATTGTGAATGCTACTTTAGAAAACAAAATAGGACTGAAAATGTATGATCTTGGAGAAGAACATTATAACATGCTACAATCAATTTTTAAAAGAGCTACTTTTGTTAATGAAAGATTTACAATAGACAATACCAGCAGAAGATTTAAAAAGTTCAGTTATCAACCTACCCTTGATGGAAATTTTATTATTGAATTGGGCAAATATTCAAAAAGAGCAGATAATATTATTCAGATAATTAAAAAACGGATAAATGATCTTTCCAGTCAACATAAAAATATTATTTCTGTTGATCTTTTCATTGGTTCTGAGAATCCTTTTTCTTTAAATAAAGAGGCGGAAATTCCGGTTCATCAAGTACCATTTTTTCATAAAGTGCTGGAAAATAAGTCTGAATACATGTTTAACGAAAATACCAACGGCCATAAATTACGTTATCATTTCATATATTTAGGACGAAGGAATACGAAGCTATATTCTGAATCGGTTATAAGGATAATTTCAGACAGGTCGTGTGAAAATACGCTACTTAGAAAAGAATTATTTAAGTTTTTTGTAATATTCGGTATCGCTACATTTATCGTAATAATTCTTTTATATCGAAAAACCCGTATTATAACTGATCCAATAAGAAATCTGCTTGATAAAGTAAATAGAATTACAGATGGAAATTTAAATGAAAGAGCAGACATTAATGGAAATAATGAAATTACATTATTGTCTGAACAGTTTAACAGGATGATTGATCAACTTGAAATTTATTATGAAGAACTTGAAGAGAATGTCAGGCACCGAACAGCCGAGATTATGCTTCAGAAGGAAGAAATAGAGAGTAACAGGGATGCAATTCAGGAACAGCGAAATATTTTATCGGAGGTAAATAATTCTTTGCAGGAAGCTTATCTTGAAATTGAAGAACAGAAAAAGCATATTGAAGACAGCATTCATTATGCCCGTCGTATTCAAATGGCTATACTTCCTCCTGAAGATTATGTTAAAGAGTTAATCCCTGATTCTTTTATCCTCAATATGCCAAAAGATATCGTAAGTGGAGATTTTTACTGGCTTACGGAAGCCAAAGATAAAATTATGGTTGCAGCGGTTGATTGTACAGGTCATGGCGTACCGGGAGCTTTTATGTCAATCGTTGGTTTTAATCAGTTGAATTATATAATAAACATCAAAGGTATTACTAAACCAGCCCACGTTCTAAATGCAATGAACCAGGGAGTGACAAAAACACTAAGACAAACAAGAGTTAGCAGTGCTGTAAGGGATGGGATGGATATTTGCCTGGTTAGTATTGACAGGAAAACCCGGATGCTGGAATATGCCGGCGCTTATAATCCTCTTTATATATTTCACAATAACAGGTTCATTAAAATCGATGCTGATAAATCTCCGGTTGGCGGATATATTGGCGAAAAACTGACTTCATTCAAAAATCATGAATATGCATTTTCAAAAGGTGATATGATTTATCTTTTTTCCGACGGATATGCTGATCAATTCGGAGGAGCCGATGATACTAAATTTATGATTAAAAGGTTTAAGGATTTGTTATTTAAAATACATAATGAAACTGTTGAAGACCAAAAGTTAATTTTATATCAGATGCATAAAGATTGGAAAGGAGATGGATATCAGGTAGATGATATTTTGGTTATTGGAATCAGATTATAATTTATAGTATTTATCTTGTTTTGTTAATTTCTTTTTTTAACATCAGATCGTTTTTTTTGTATTTTAGATTTTCAATTTCATTAAAAGATTTATGCAAAAAAAGATTTCCGATATATTTATTTATCTTTTAAGCAATAAATATCTTTTAGTTTTGTGTGTTTTTGCTGTTTGGCTAACTTTTTTTGATAATAATAATTTGCTGGTAAGGAAGAAACTCCTGAAAGAAACACGTCAACTAAAGGCCGATTGCGAATATTACAGGCAACGGATCATAAAAGAATCTGCCAGATTATCAGAACTCATGGAAGATTCTGAAAGTCTGGAAAAATTTGCCCGTGAACAATATCTGATGAAACGGGATGATGAAGAAATTTTTATTTTTTCAGGGAAATAAAACAACCTTTAACTAAACCTTCTCAAGACTGCGGAATATTTCCAGTAGTTGTATGGCCGTCATTTCAGTTGTATTTTTAATTAATCCTTTTTTCTTCAAATGTTCATATGCTGCAATTGTAACAGGTATATCCGGCTCCCATTTTTTTCCAAAATTCAGGAATTTAAGAATTTTAAAAAGATTGAACCAGCGATAAAATCTTTTTTCGAAAGAAATGAATGAAGAGGAATTGCTGTTAATTTCCATTAGTTTATTATTAAAGTCCTCTTGTTTGAGAAATTCTTGTAAAGGGGCAGCTAATTCATTTAATAAGTAATTTGCACAAACTTTTTTTTTCTTTCTATATAATTCAGGAACCCTTTGGAAAAGAGCTGTTAACATAGCAAATAATACAGGGTTCCAGGTGAGAAGGTCTTCTTTTCCGGAACTTTTAAATCCATTTATAATTACTCCTGTTCCAAAGGGTACTCTTAATGAGGGGCGTGGTGAAGGGATTAAACAGGTGGTTTTAAGTTCCGTAAAATTTCCAAGTTCAAAAAACTTCTTAAGAAAATAGAAATCCTCACCTGCTTTTCTTTTGTTCATCCCTCCTTGCTTGCAATAAGGCAATGCTTTTACCGCAAAACATGACCCAATTGTATGAAAAGCATTGCTAAACCCCGTTGTCCTTATACTTTGAAGATAATATCTAAGATGTAGTTCATACAATGATATGGCTTTATATACCTTAGGGTTAAATTCATCGCCTTCAACAGGATGTTCGAAATAGATCACGCATCCGTCAGTTGAAGGATGTTTTTCAAAATGCTTTTCCAGTTCTGCCAGATAATTCTTCTCACATAATGTGTCTGCATCAAATGAAGCAATTATACCTGATGAATGGTTTAGCAAATTAAATCTGCGAACTGCCTCATCCATTAATGTTTTTCGGGCAAGTCCAACACCTGCAGTCTTAGCTGGCATATCCGGATAAAGAAGAAGATGAAAGGAAATAAAGTTTGAAAGGTGTTTATTAATCCATGTTTGAATAGATCTATATTGTTTTAAAGAATTTTGAATAATGTGATAAGGCGTATTGTCTGACCAGTTTATAAGGATTAGCACTTCTACTTTTCCTTTTGAAGGATAACATTCATATAAAGAATTCAGGCAAATATCCAGATGTGGTTCATTATAGGCGGGGATTATAACAATTATTTGCAAATCCTTATCAGGAGGTACGGAAACTCTGACAATATTTTCATAATGTTTCGCAATGTAAAGGTCTGCGAAGCCCATACAATAGAGGATTGTTTACTTTTTAGGATTTAATTCAGTATTATATTTATTATTGAGCCCGATAATAATTTCGTTAGTAATGTCAAGGTTTTCATTAGCATATAATAGGTTGCTGCCAAAACTGTAACTGAAAACATATTGAAAGTTTTTGCTCTGGTTATATTCTTTCAAATATTCCATAATATAATCGATAACTTTTCTATGACTTACCAGTCCTTCTTCCTGCATTTGCTGTAAATATTCATTGTGAAGGTTTTCAAGTTTGAGTTTTTCGTCTGCAAGTTGCTGGTCTTTGGTTTGCATTTCACTTCTGGTTAAAAGCCCCTTATTAACTTCATTCTGAAATTTATTTACACTTTGCTCAAATGTTCTGTATTTGGAAGCAAAATTGGCTTCAAGATTTTGCTGCTTTTTGTTAAGGCCTTCTTGTATATCTGAATACATTTTCATATGATTAAGCAATGAATCAATATTTATAAAGGCAATGGCGGATGATCCGGAAATTTCATGACTAATTTCTTCTGCTTCAAATTTTGTGTTGTTTTTTCTGCCAGATGTAAAATGAAGTACATACAGAGTTGCCAGTGCAATTACAATAACAATATTAAAAATGATATTTAACCTTTTCATAAAAATAGAATTTAATAATCAGTGATTCATAAAGACATAAATATTTTTAAAAAGTAAATATTATTGAATTAATTCAATAAACCTTTAACATTGCAGCAAAAGAAATTAAGGCTGGAATGTCTACAATTAAAATGCAAATATAATAGTTTGAATGAAGAACTTCCTAAACTTTATTAAGTTTCAGGATTTTTCTTTTTAAATTGATAAGATATCGATTTAAATGAATGATATTGAATATTACATTCAGGATTTTTTTCGATAATTTGTTTTTTCAGAATTCAGGGCAGGGGATCATTCTTCTTTTTTTCTTTACACGAGTGGCATTGAATTCGTAGTTTAAAGAGACTTCATGAGATCCTCCTGTAGTGTTTAGTAGTTTTGAAATGGTAAAATCATATGAATAGCCAACACTGAAATTTTCAATTTTATATCCGGCAAGAAAAGCTATGGCATCTCCTCTGATTTCATTGTTTAAAAAGGGGATCCCTCTGTAAAACATTCCCAGGACAAGCGGGTTCTTATACCAGTACAGCCCTATATCCATTTGGTTAATCTGATAATGATTTTTGAAAAGAAAAGTAACAGATAATGTTTCATCTATAGGATTTAGTAATCTTCCTTTTTTAATTATTTGTGCACCTCCGAAAATCGCTAATTTAATGGGAATAAACTGACCACTCTCATAAAGGGAATTCTTAGGTTTAAGCAGATGATCTATTGTCATTCCAAACCAAAATCTGTCAGAATATGTTAATATGGAAGTTGAAAAATCTACATCTGCAGTATTTTCAAGTGTCGGAGGTTCAATAGTGCTAGGAATGGGTGAAGTTAATTCATCATTCCATATTAAACGGTCGAAATCCAAACCTGTTTGAGTGTAAAAGAAGTGAATACCTGGTCTCATATGCCAGCCTTCAACAATTTGAAAATCATATGAATATTGTATACCTAAATTTGTAGTGCTAAGTCGTCCTGAACCAGCCAGGTCCCTCAAAAGTAAAACACCGACCCCTGAATTGAAGTTCTCAAAAAAATGATCATAAGATAAGCCATAGGTTACAAAAGTACCGGGAATTGCAGGCCATTGATTCCTGTATATCATAGTTATCCTGTCATGCTGGGAAGCTCCGGCAAATGAAGGGGCCAGATACAATTTATTTGCATAAAATTGCGTAAAATGTGGATCTTGTTGCCCAAATAAATTATTACATATAAATATAAATATAACTGGTATAAACAGTTTTTTCACCATCATTCAACTTTTAACCCCTTTTGAGATCCAGATTAATCATTGTTCTACTATTGTAATAAATTTTTGCAATTCTTATATTAAACCTTTCAAGCGGCATATTAAAATTAAACGGATTTTGTAATATATGGTTACGTGTCGTCCTAATTAATAATAATCTCCCTGCCATATTGAAATTTGATCCTGTTAACATTTTTAATAATCAGAACTTAAACATAAATCAGGCTGGTTTTTTGTTTTATACAGCTTTTTCGCATATAATATTTGTTATCAATGAAGCAAGGTAACGTTACCTGCGAATACAAAGTTTTCACCATTTAAATATTTTCCTTTTACTTTCCATACATATACGCCTTGTGCTGCCATATGACCTTTGATATATCCATCCCATCCCTGGTTAATATCTTTGCTTTCAAAAACCAGTTCTCCCCATCTGTTATATATAACCATATTAAATTCAAGTACAGTATCCGATACTCCCGGGAAAAACACACTATTTCTTGAATGTGGATCAGACATATCATAATATCCTCCGGTTGGTCCGTTTGGATTTGGTTTGAAAACATTCGGGAAGATGAATTCTTTTCTTGGGAGTACCAGGATTGCACGCTCTTTGAGTACTGTATCGCTACAATTTTCATTATATGCTATCAGCCTGACATCCTTCCAGCCCGGATGCTCATAAACATGTACAGGCTCATAATGATCAGAAGTATTCTCCGATGATATAGCACCTGTTTTTTCATGTATATCACCAAAGTCCCAGAGATATCCGGTTGTTTTACCTATAGTGAAGTTAAAGAATTTAACAGGTTTATAATCTTCATATACTGTATCAGGTGCATAGGTGAAGGAAATTCTTGGTGTTTCAAATATTTCAATGGTTTCTGCATGAGTTGAAATTCCTCCCGGACCCATTGCAGTAAGCCGTATTACATAAGTTCCGGGCTCCAGATATATATATTCGGGATCTTTTTTGGTTGATGTCCCTCCATCTCCAAAATCCCATATATAACTGCTTGCATATAATGAGGTATTTGTTATTTTTACCTGCCAGGGATTACAACCGACATCCGGTGGTATAAAGCTTGCAAGAGGAGGAGTCGGATTTATTGTAATACTTTGACTGGTACTGTCAACACAAGAACCGTTAGATACAATCTGTGTGATTTTGTAAGTTCCCGGATCGGAATAAGTATGCGTTGGAGCCGCTTCTGTTGATGAATTTCCATCTCCAAAATGATAAACATAATCCCAGGGGCCAGGTGCTACATGATTAATAATTGTAACAGTTGCATCCGGAAATGTCTGAAGCGGCGGCGATGCTGTAAAAGTGGCAAAAGGTGTGGGATTTATTGTAATTGGCATTGTTGAACTCGCTTTGCAGCCATAATATGAAGTTGTAGTGAGTTTTACATCATAAGTTTTTGAAATTGTATCAGAATTCTTGAATTCATAGATCACAGAATAACCCGCAATTTGCTTATGACCATCTCCAAAATCCCATTCATATGCATATGCCCCCGGTTGAGTTGTTAAAGTAGCCACCAGTGGATCACATCCTTCTATTGGATTAATTGTGAAAACAGGATCTACCTTTGGATATATGGTTATTATCTGAGTTGCTGTGTCACTACATCCTTTGTCTGAGATAGCAGCAAGTTTTACTTCGTAATAGTTAATTTGTCCTGAAGGATCGAAATTATCAAACCCATGTGAGGGATTTTCCACATTAATTTGTGGGCCTCCATCATCAAAATCCCAGACATAAGTGCTTGCTCTTTTTGACTGATTCGTAAAATCAACCATAAGGAAGCCACAGGATGGTACTGCATTGGAGATGAAATTCGCATCAGGCCTGTTATTTTCAATAGTGACAGTTGTTGAACCTTTACAGTTTTTGCTATCAGTTACTGTATAAGTAATTTCGTAATTTCCATGTAACAAAGTATTAAAAGTGGTGAGTTGATCAATCGTTGAGCTGAGAGGCGCTATGGCGCCAGTCCATTTATGATATAAATAGGGCCCTGTTCCGCCTGAAGGGTTACCGTTCAGATTTAAATCTGCCCCACCACAAACAATCGGGAAACTACCATCACCGGTAATGTTGGCAGAAGGATTCGGATTAACAATTAACAGGGCATCATCTGTATAAAATGTATTACATTTATTTACTATTTTAAGCCTGTATTTGTTATTATTAAAACTAAGTGGTGCATTGATTATATTCAGGGTAAACAATTCTGAACCAGAATAGTTACTGTCATCACTTATGTCAACAAACCCTGGTCCACTGTCTACCTGCCATTTAATTGTGAAATCATCCCCCGAAACATTTGCCGTAAATGTTGTATTTCCATTCTCACATATTTCAGAAGGTTCGGGTTGGAAACTAATGTATGGATCTGCTAAAATATAAAGTGTCCCATGTTGTGAATAAACTGGTGGCACACAAGTTCCACTGATTAATACTCGATAACGGTAATTATTCATTGATGGAACAGGATCAAGAACAGTTAATTCTGAAGAGTTTATGCCGGAATATTGTGATCCGTCAATAATTGGACTGAAAGAGCCTCCTGAGCTTACTTGCCATTGATATTGAAGATCAGACCCTTCAGCTGTTGCAATGAATTTTGCCTGAACGTTTTGACAAACAGTTGTATCTGACGGCTGAATTGTCACTACAGGACTTGTTTTTATAATAAGCTCAGCAGTATCACTAATTTCTGTAGACCCGCAAATCCCGGTAATTAATACCCTATATTTGTTTTCATTTTTTGATCTGCCAACATTAAATATATTCATTGAAGCTGTGCTTGTTCCTATATAATTACTGCCATCAGAAAGATCATAAAATGGGCCTCCTGCAACGCTTTCCTGCCATTTGAAACTCAGATCTGCCCCCAGGGCGTTAATAAAGAAGTTTACACCATTAAATTCGCAGATGGTATCAGATTTGGGCTGATTAATTATTTCAGGTGCAATATCTATGCTTAAAACTGCAAAATTTGTAATAGCCGGCGGGGCGCATATTCCGCCTGTTACCGCTCTGTAACGATATCCGTTCATCCTCCTGTCAGAACTTATTATCTCCAGCTGATTCGTAGCACTACCAGAATAAATACCTGCCGAATCATATAATTCAACAAACCCATTGCCATCTCTCATGTCAACCTGCCATTGCCAGTTAAGTGAGGTCCCAACTGCCATGGCTGTGAAAATGACTGGTGCAGATTCGCAAACAGTTTTATCTTCAGGATGTAGTGTTATTTTTGGAGAAGTATTAACTGTAAGAGAGGCTGAGCCTGACTCAATATCAGGTGTACATATTCCTGAAAGAATGACTTTATAGAGATATCCGTTCATAATAGAATCTACACCATAAATATTCAATTTCGGGCTTGTTATTCCCATATAATTACCTCCCGATGGAACATTATTCCATGTTAAACCTGAATCTGCTGACATTTTCCACTGATATGACGGTCCGGTCGTAACGCCGGGATTAATGCTGAAACTTACATTTGCACCTGCACATACAACTGTATCTTTAGGCTGTGAAATGATTTCTGGTTTCTCATAAACACTAAGAATGGCTGATCCGGAATTTATACTTGATCCACAACTACTATTTACAATTACTCTGTAAATATTTCCATTCATGGCAGAGCTTACAACCGGAATAATAATCTGGGAATCAGTTTCTCCAGGTATATCGTCCCAGGTTGTACCATTAAATATTTGCCATATGTATGAAGGTCCGGTTGTTAATCCGGCATCAACGCTAAATATTGCCTGATCATCTTCACAAACATTAACATTTGCAGGAGGGCTTATAATCTCAGCCTGTCGGGTTACTGTCAGGTTAACTTCATCTGAATCAACGAATGGATTACATGATCCGGAAACTCTTACTCTAAACTGATATCCGGTCATTGATTCGTTTACACTAACAACAGTAAGAGTATCACTGAATGTTCCCTGATAGCGTGAACCTATTGCAAGACTCCATCCCAGACCGGTATTTACATACCACGCAAAACCTGCATTCGAAGTAGTGCCTGGATCTACTGTGAATACTGCATCTTCACCTGAACAAATATTTACGGATTGTGGCTGGGCTATTATTTCCGGAAGATTATCAACTATCAGTACCGCATTAGTGGAAGTGACAGATGGTGGACAATCTCCTGACACCTCAACACTATATCTATAGCCATTCATTGACCGATCTGCAATAAAACTAAGGCTTGAACCAGTTTCGCCGGATAAAACCTGGGGGCCTGAACCATCATTCCGATTTACAAACCATTGATAAGAAGGATTTGTTGTCATACCGGCATCTACTGAAAATACTGCTGTTTGATTTTCACATACTGTTTGATCAATCGGATTAATTGTAATTTCAGGTATTACTTTAATAGTTATTAATGCCGAGCCGGTCAGATTAGCATGTGGGGCAGTTACAGAACATCCTTTTGCATCAACAATAGATGATATTGTATATGAAGCATTAACAACAGGATTTACAATAATTGACGATCCGGAAACATAATTGTTAACTGTTGTACCATCGCTTAAGACGAGCGAATAGGGTCCGGTTCCCTGAGTTATATTCACAATTAATATAGCATCATCTGCAGGACAAATAAAGTCAGAACCGCTAATACTTGCAACCGGGAGTGGATTGACTGTTACAGTAACAGTATCACTGTAAGCCGGGTTACATGTACCAGAAATTACTCTTCGTCTGAAATGTGTAGTAGCAGTTATCCCTGCAGGCGGATTATAAGTATTATTTGTCGCGCCAATAACCGGTGTATATGGTCCGCCAATATTTAATGCAGATTCCCATTGATAATTATAATTAGCTGAAGGGCCACCCGATGGGGCACTAAGTTCATCAAGTATATAGGGGTCTCCGAGATAACAGATTTCCTGATTTCCGGAAATTGATCCGGGTGTTAATTCATCAGGCTGATAAATATTGATGATTTGGCTTGTTTTGCAACTATTGGCATCTATAAGCTCTACTTCCACATATCCTGCCGAGGCATTAAAAAAGCTTACCGATACCGCATCAGTTGTTATATCTGCACCTGCGTTATTAGTTACATTAAATATATAATCGCTGGTTCCTCCTGTCACAGTGAATAGACCGGAAGCGCTCGAGTCTCCATGGCAGTTGAGATTTATGTCCGGAGTAATGGAAAGGTTGAGTTCAGCTGGTTCAATAAGGGTAATTGAAGCTGTATTCTGACAATTATTTGCGTCTGTAACTTTAATTATATAAGTTCCTGCAACGAGTCCGTCAATATCTTCCAATGTGGAACTGAAACCATGAGGACCATTCCATTCATAACTATAAGGTGCTTCCCCGCCTGTAACAGAAATATCTATTTCTCCATTAGATGCTCCATTACATGACAAATCATATCCGCCATTATATTTTAAGGTTGTATAAGAGATAACAATTGGAGGCATTACCTGGATTGTAACATTTGACTGTGTAGTACATCCATTTCTGTCAGTTACCCTCACAGTATAGGTGGTGGTGAAGGAAGGTTTTGCCACTGGTGATTTGACATTGGAATAATTTAGGCCTGCCGAAGGCGACCAGCTGTAAGTAAATTCCCCATCAGGGAAGGCTTCTCCTCCGCTTACAAGCACATTGAGGTTTGCAAGTGATGCCGGACATGTACTTAATATGTAGTCATCTGAAGATGCTATGGCAGTCAGTTCAGGTGCAACATTCACCATCACCTGTGCTGAGGCTGTACATCCGTTAATATCAGTAACAGTAAGAGTAAATAAGGTTGAGCTGTCGGGTTTGGCTATAGGATTTGGTTTTCCGGCATCATCAAGGAAATTTTCATTATCCCAAAGATAAGTATATGGGCCTTGTCCCCCGCTGACTATTGATGAGAGCCTGGCTTTTGAATTTGGACAGGCCCCAATCAAATCATCATCTGTATCAACGCTTACAACAAGGTCGGATGCTACTATAACAGTGATATCTGCAGTGGCCTGGCAATTGTTTGCATCACTTACTGTAACTGTATAGGTTGTTGTTACAGATGGTTTTGCTACAGGATTGGATATGGTTGAGTCACTTAATGTTAAGCCATTATTCCATAGATAAGAGTATGGAGCTTCTCCTCCTGAAACAGTAACATTTAAAGTTGCTACAGATCCCGGACAGTTTCCGATAGTATAATCCGAAGCAGTAATTGATGGTTTGAGATCTGCCACAACATTAACGGTAACATTTGCTGTTGATGTGCAGCCATTTTCATCACTCACTGTTACTGTATAGGTTGTTGTGGAGGATGGTTTTGCAATTGGGTTTGCTATATTTGTGGCAGAAAGCCCTGTTGAAGGAAACCAGTTATAAATATAACCTGATACAGGCACTACCCCTCCCACTGCAATAGCATTAAGTTGAGCTTCTGAATTTGTACATGTGCCAATAATTCCATCATCTGTTGTCGCGACTACAGATAAAGGATCAGGTTGTGTAAGTGTGTAAGAATCTGATATCGTACATCCGTTTGCATCTGTTACTGTTAAGAGATATGTTCCGGCAGTTAATGAGTTTTGACTGGCTTCTCCGGTGATTAAACCGCTTCCGTTTATAGTAGACCAGCTATAACTATAGGGAGCAAGTCCTCCGCCAACACTTATTGTAATTTTTCCTGTATTCGAACCAAAACAATCAATATTATGACTGCCTTCTATACTTTTTGACAGTATAGCACTTAAAGCTAATTGTGCCGGTTCATTTATAATAACTGTTTTTTCATCAGTACATCCATTACTATCTGTAACCCTCATTGTAATTATACCAGCGCCGGCATCATTAAAAGAGATGCTTTCTGCTAATTGAGGATTAATGGTACCTCCGGTAGAATTTGTAATTGGCATGAAAATATAGGGGGCTGTTCCTCCCGAAACCGTAAAGGTTCCATTCCCCGTTTTATCCCCGTTACAAAGGAGAGTTATGTCTCCGGAAGTACTGAGGTTCAGGCTTGAAGGCTGGGTCACGGTAACCTGTCCTGTGGCTTTACAACCATCTTCGTTTGTAACACTAACAGAATAAATTCCTGCTTTTAATCCTGTAATATCTTTTGTTATTGCTGTAAACCCATCAGGGCCCTGCCATGAATAGCTGATTACAGGAGGCCCGGTGACAGTCAGATAAATAGCTCCCGAATTGTCTCCATTACAATCTAAATGACTTATATTAAAGCTTAATGCAGGTAATGGATTAATAGTTATTTCTGCTAATCCTGAAATATTACCTTCACATCCATTATTGTCATTAATAGAAACGAGTGTATAAGTAGTAGTTGTTGTCGGACTAACAGCAGTAGTATAAATGTTGGCGTGATAATTACTGATGGTTACCGGTGTACCCCCATCGGTATAAGTGAAATTAAATGGAGCTGTACCTGTTAGGGCAATTGTTATCACAGTGGTTTCTCCGATGCATAGTTCAGTAGACCCACTTATAATAGCAGAAGGTTTGGGGAAATAATTCACATTAGCATTTCCATTTCCCGGTCCACTGCAACCATTAGCATCTTTGACTGATTCTATGGTATAATTTCCCGGTAAGTTGGCCATTAAAGTATATGGGGATGATGCTCCGCTTATTTCAGGTTGGGCTACTCCGTTAATTGCATGTATAAAACTCCATGGGCCAGTTCCTGTAAAGTTTATATTGATGGGATGAGAATCTTCTTCACAGATAGTTCCGCTATTGCTGATTGTTGCTGTAGGCAATGGGTTAACCACCACAGTCAGAGGAGGATGATATGTAATACATCCTGCCTGGTTCACTTCTTTTACTGAAATATTACCACCAAGGGTGCCAAAACTTACTGTAATATTATTTGTTGTTTGATCGCCTATAATTCCTGCCATCGGAGGTAAGGTCCAGAAATATACTGATCCCGGATTTAAAGGAACGCTATATGTTGTTGATTCATTAGCGCAAACAATACTTTTTCCGGAAGGAGTGACCGGATTGGCAGGCAACAGGACTTCAATGTCCAGCGTACCGGGGCTGCCCGTACAATTATAACTATTGGTCTCGGTTACACTTATTGTCCCGGCCCCTGAGCTTGTAGCGGCATTAACAACTATTGTACTTGCATTGGAATCCAGGACTTTTGTGCCTACTGACGCTGGTACTGTCCAAATATAAGTTGATCCGGGATTAAAGGGGACCTCAAACACAATATTTTTTTCACCCGCACAGATCTTATCACGCCCTGAAATAACCGGAACTTCCGGTACTGGTTTAACATTTACTATCAGGTACTGAGGATTTCCGTAACAACCAAAATCACTGACAGGGATAATCGTATATGTTCCTGTTATCGGAACAACATCGTTATTAGTTAATGCATCATTGATATGAATTTTTCCTGAAGGATCAGCCTCTACATCAACACCTGAAGATCCCTGAATCGAACTATCCGACATTAATGGTAAATCCCAGTTAAATTTAGTTCCTGCCGGAGAATTTACAGGAAGAAGAAAAATTTCTTTATTTACCAGCCCTCCTGAACAAATCTCAGCTGTTTGTCCAGATAAAATTACCGGTTGAGGTTTAATTGTTACTTTAATATCAACTGAATTACCTATGCAGGTAAGCCCAAAGAGTGGCCTTACCCTGTAAATAACATTTTTATCCTCACCTGTTTCATTTATGAATATATCATTGAAAAGGTAATTTTCATCAACTCCATTACTTGCAACAGCATTACCGGTTTCCGATACTAATCCCGGATCTTTAGAAACCATAAGCACATCATAAGATGAGGCATTAACCGAACCTGATGCAACTCCAAGAACAAGTTCTATTGGAAGTGAACTGCATACCTCTTTATCCAGATCCGGATCAAGAACTGGTTGTGATCCAATGGTTACAAAGATATCTTTTGTATCTCCCTGACATCCCTGATAAAATGGAGTAACTGAGTATATTGCATTTTCCGGATTACCTGAAACATTTAAGAAAATATCGGTCATATTATTACTTGAAGGGATATCACGACTTGTTCCACCTGAGATGCCACCGGATAATGTTGGAACAGGCCAGGTAAATGTTACATTATCAGCGGGGTTAATGAAATTGTCAAGCAATATTTTATGATTCAGATTTTCACCCGAGCATACTGATACAGATTGGTCTGATATGACTGGTTCGGGTTTAATACTAACAGTAATATCCTGGGTATTGTTACATCCGTTTGCAGTGAGGTTAAATGTATAAACTGCACCCACTGGTATTGAAGATATGTTTCTTAATATTTCATTAATATTTCCGGTTCCTGTTTGTGATCCGTTTTCAATACCGCTTACCTCATCACGATACCATGAAATGACAGTTCCTGTAGTAGCACTTGTCGGGGAATAAGTGAATGGAGTATTACTGCAAACAGGATTGGGATTTAAGTTCGATGAAAGAGTAGGCGTAGGGTTTACAACAACTTTCACATCCTGGGTATTACTGCATCCGTTAGCAGTTAAGATATAGCGGTAGGTTACAGTTATTGGGGCAGTTGTTGTGTTTGTCAATACTTCATTCGGGTTATCTGTCCCATAATTTGGCCCTAAGGGAGTAATCCCGGCGACGGTTGTGCGGGTCCAGTTAAAAGCTGTTCCTGTAGTCCCGCTGGAAGGATCATAACTAAAAGTAGTCCCGCTGCATATGGCAGTAGGGTTTAAAGTACTTGAGAGTTTTGGTACAGGATATACAATAACTGATACAGTTTGAGTATTACTGCAGGAATTTGCAGTTAATGTATAAATATAGTTTACCGTTATTGCTGAATCACTCGTGTTTTCAAGAATTTCATTCGGATCACCTGTTCCTGAGCCTGCCCCGGCAGGTAAGATTCCGGGTATTGCCGCCCTTGACCAGCTAAATGTTGTTCCTGATGTTGAACTTACAGGTGAATAATTGAATTTACTTCCGCTGCAAATTGGTGAAGGGGTAAGGGTGCTTGTTAAAATGGGTGTTGGATTGATTATTACCTGTACATTTTGCGTATTACTACATCCATTTGCCTGAAGAGAATAAGCATATGTAACACTTATCGGATCACTTGTATTATTATTTAAAATTTCCGCGGGATTACCAAAACCTGATGTTGGGCCGGTTGGGGTTATTCCGGTTATTGTACCTCTTGTCCAGAAAAATGAAGTTCCTGAAGTTGCGCTCTGGGGAGTGTAGTTAAAGGTTGCCCCATCACAAATTGCAGCAGGATTAAGAGTACTGCTAAGAGAAGGTTTTGGATTTACAATAACAGATACGTTTTGTGTATTTGTACATCCATTAGCACTTAAAGTATAGCTATAAGTTACGGTTATTGGGGCTGCTGTATTATTTGTGAGTGTTTCGTTCGGATTACCGGAACCTGATGCCGGGGTTGACGGGCTAATTCCGGGAATGGCAGCCCTGGACCATGTGAATGTAGTTCCGCTGGTAGCACTCGCAGGAGTATAACTGAAGTTTGACCCGCTACAAATTGCCGGCGGTGTAAGTGTGCTACTTAAAGTTGGCTGCGGATTAACAACAAGTTCTACATCTTCAATATTAGTGCATCCATTTGCTGTAAGAGTATATGAATATATTACAGTTACAGGGCCTGTGCCAGTATTTGTTAATGTTTCATTCGGATTTCCGGTGCCGGAAGTTGGGCCCGCAGGGGTTATACCTGCCACACTTGCTCTGTTCCAGCTAAATGTTGTTCCGGAAGTCAGACTTTGTGGTGAATAATTAAATGTTGATCCGCTACAAATTGCAGGTGGAGTAAGAGAACCTGAAAGTTTGGGAAGAGGGTTAATTACTACTGTAACCGTTTCAGTATTAGTACATCCATTTGCTGTTAACGTAAATTTATAGTCTACAGAAATAGGATCCGTGGTAGCATTTGTTAAAATTTCATCTATGCCTCCCGTTCCTGAGCCAGAAGATGCAGGAAGTATTCCTGTTTTTACCTCCCTCTCCCAACTAAATGTTGTTCCACTTGTAGCGCTGGCAGGTGTATATTTAAATGCTGTCCCACTGCAAATAGCCGGTGGAGTTAGAGAGCCGGATAGTTTTGGAATCGGGTTTACTACTACAGATACATTCTGAGTATTGTTACATCCATTGGCTGTAAGTGTATAGGTATAAACCACAGTAATTGGCGCTGTTGTTGTATTTGTAAGAGTTTCATTGGGATTACCGGATCCGTTAGTTGGTCCGGCAGGGCTAATTCCCGGGACTGTAGCCCGGCTCCAGATAAATGAAGTTCCGGTTGTAGCGCTGGTCGGGGTATAGCTAAAGGTTGTTCCGCTGCAGATCGCAGGAGGATTGAGTGAAGAGGAAAGTTGCGGTGAAGGGTTCACAACAACCGATACATTTTCAACATTGCTGCAACCATTGGCTGTAAGTGTATAGGTATAAACCACAGTAATTGGTGCTGTTGTAGTATTTGTAAGAGTTTCATTGGGATTACCAGATCCGTTAGTTGGTCCGGCAGGGCTAATTCCCGGGATTGTAGCCCTTGACCAGTTGAATGTGGTTCCGCTTGTGGCACTGGAGGGGGTATAACTAAAAACAGTCCCACTACAGATAGCCGGAGGAGTAAGGGAACTGCTAAGTTTCGGGAGTGGATAGACAATTACATTTCTCGTAATTGCAGGTCCGGGACACGCTGTGGTCCCCGGGCCTTTCGGGCTAATAGTATATGTTACGGTAACCGGAACAGTTCCGGAATGAGCAAGGGTTTGAGCTATAGAAGTACCATTACCGCTGATTCTGCTTCCATCAGACGGTGCTTTACCTGATATCCATGTCACTACGGGAGCATGGGAAACCGTCCAGCTAAAATCTGTATTAGGAACTGATGATTGCAATATTATATCCGTGGTTCCATCATAGCATACAGACGGCGTATTGTTCACAGTGGATGTTGCTGAAGGTATTGCATGTATTGTAATCAGGTAAGGGGAAAGAGGTAATCCGCCTAAAGGTACTGGAGCTCCGCAGTCATCTTTAACAGAAAGAATTCTGAAATTATTAGGCCCGACAGGTAAAATATTCAAAGAATGGGTTGTTCCGCTGGTATAATTGGATATTGGCGACTGAGCAGTACCATTATGTTCATAGATAACAGTATATGGAGGTGTTCCGCCTGTAATGGAAAAACGGATAAAACTTTCCTCGCCATCACAAGTATCACCAGATCCCGTTATGTGTGCTGAACTTGGAGTTGATCCGACATCTATGACAATTGGTGTACCAAGTGATTCTGCCGGGCAACCATTGATATCAGTTACTGAAGTAAGGGTATATGTGTAAGTTCCGGTAGTTAATATGCCTGTTGAAATATTACTTCCGTTTATATATCCTGTTACCGGAGTTTGAGGTGTGCCGTTAATATTATAATTTATTGTATATGTGGATGTGCCCCCTGTAAGATCAACATGAAAATTTGTTGAATGATTATCACATATGCTTATATCATCATGTAATTGAGCAGCCTCAAATCTCGGGTGAACAATTATAGTTTGTGGCGTTGAATTTTGTTCCGGACAGACTCCATTTTTGACTACTGCACGGTATTGCCATGTACCGGAAGATGACGGCACTTCAGAATAGGATGTTGTGGTATTTGATATGCTGGTCCAGCTACCTGTACCCAAACGTTTCTCCCATCTGATAACATCACCGGTTTCTCCGGATAAATTCATTGTTCCGGTGCTGACCCCATAACATAAGGGAGTGTTTCCCCCTGAAACAACTCCGCCTACAGTTGCAGGGTTCACAATAATTGTCCGGGCAGATGAATATTCTTCCGGACAGTTACCACTTTTAACCAATGCCCTGTATTGCCATATTCCTGCGGAAGATGGCACTTCAGAATAAGATGAAGCAGTATGTGTAATATTTGTCCAGGGGCCTGATCCTCCCTGTCGTTTTTCCCAGCGTAATATCAATCCGGTGTAACCTGAAAGATTCATATTGCCTGTGGAAGAGCCTATACAAATAGGTGAAGTGCCATCCCCTACAGAACCTCCTGTTGAGAAGGGATTAACTACAACCACAGTATGATTGCTGTTTTCAACAATACATCCCGGGCTTTGCACCTGTGCCCGATACCAGTATGTTCCGGGAGTATTTAGGGAACCGCTTGTATAAGTTGGATTTGTATTAACTATATTTGTCCAGGAAGCTCCATTATTATTACTAACCTGCCAGTTCAGAATATTTCCCGTATGGCCGGACAGAGTCAGAAGTCCTGAGGTTGAACCCTGACAGATGGTTGAACCTCCGCTTACAGAGCCACCAACTGTTGAGGGACTTACAGTTATTACAGCATGATTACTATATTTTTCTTCGCATACTCCACTTTGCACTTGTGCCCGATACCAGTATATTCCCGGAGTATTTAAATTAGGTGAGGTATAAGTATCAGAAATATTAGCTATATCTGTCCATGTAGAACCGTTGTTATTACTGACCTGCCACTTGAGGATAATTCCCACATAACCAGATAAAGTGAGAGTCCCCGAGTTACTTCCCTGACAAATGGTTTTGCTGCCACTAACAGAACCGCCAACTGTGGTTGGATTTACAATAATCTTTACTATTGATGAATAAACATTATCGCAACTTCCACTTCTCACCCTTACTCTGTATTCGTATGTACCTGACTGGGCAGGTGTATGTGTATAGGTGTCTGAAGAAATATAAATATTATTCCAACCTCCGGAATTCCGGCGCCATTCCCATCTGTTAATATTTCCTGTATATCCGGTGAGTTTCATTTCGCCGGTTGAAGATACCAGGCAAATAGGAGATGTGCCTCCGCCAAGTGTGCCTCCGACAGATGTCGGATCAACAATTACAACAGTATGGTTGCTATAAGCTTCTGAACATGAGCCGCTTTTAACAACAGCACGATACCAGTATATTCCCGGAGTAGCGAGTGCCGGCGATGTATAGGTTTCTGATGTATGACTTATATCAGTCCATGATGAGCCGTTATTTGTACTGACCTGCCATTTTATAATGCTACCAGTATGACCTGAAAGTGTAAGTGTTCCCGAATTGCTGCCCTGACATCGGGATGTCCCGCCATTGACAGCCCCTCCGACGGTTAAAGGGCTTATTGTTAGGGAAAAATTCCGGGGACTTGAGTTACAACGAGGTGTAGAAGTATAACGCCTTGTTACATATATAGTATTTGAGCCGGATGAACCACCAATATCCACTGTTATTTGTTTGGTCCCCTGTCCGCCGGTAATTGTCCATCCAGCAGGAACATTCCAGATATATTCTGTACTTCCGCCAAATGGCATGCTGGTGGGATCATTTGCTACAGAAAATGTCTGGCCGGTAGCATTTAAGCATAATTCTGAAGGGCCGCTGATTACACCGGGTTGGGGGAGTGGTTCTCTGATAACCATTATAATTTCAGAACTTGGCCCTTCACAATTATTTACTCCACTGGTTTCTGCTACATAAAATTTGTATATCCCGGGGGCAGTTTTATTGTGTTTATAAGAATTTCCTGGAGCAAGAAAGCTTGTTTTTAAAGGATCAGCATACCAGTTTAAAGTGTTGGCGGGATTATTTCGAGTGGCAGAAACACTGTCAGGAACGTTATTATGACAATAAGTAAGGGGACTACTAACAATAGGGGCTTTTGGAGAATCAATAATTAATATCCTTGCAGTGGAAGTCCTGGCATCTCCGGCATTTGGATTATATTGGTCATTATTCCAGGGATTACAAAAATTCCAGTTTCTTACAGTTAGTTCCATATAATCTCCTGCAGTAGTGGTTGTTCCGGGAAAAGAAATTGGAAAAGTAAGTTGATTTCCTCCAACAGGGTCAAATCCTGTAGATATTACCGGGCCTTCAAAATATCCGGAACTAGTAGAATATGCCGGAACAGTTGAGCCATCCAAAGGACTTACTGTCCATGAATTTGCAACAGGATCACCATTACTATCTGTTAAATAAACTCTTGTTCCGTGGACATCAATATACAAATCGGGAATTCCCATGTTATTGGAAGGATTTGTATTATATACAAATTGAACATGCCTGGGCTGGTTGTTTGGTTTTCGAAGACCGGGAATACTGACATTACAAGCAAAAATACTCGCATCTATAAATGGAAAATTTATTAATGAATCGCCTTCGCAAACTTCCTTTACTAAAGGGTCTATATTTATATGCCCTTGTGCTAAAGTAATATCATCAGTATGCCATGATGCTACTTCCTGTGTTTGCCTGGAATCCCCACATTGATAACCTCCGTCAACTAAAACCATATTTACTGTAAAATCGCATGCCCCATTTACCGGAAAATTATGTGTAGGTTCAGTTAAAACATACCATGTGGTATCTCCGGGAAATAATGATTCCCACTGTACTGAAGGATAAAAGTTTTGATTTGGACTGCCATCACCCCAGAAATAGAGTACCCGGTAAGAAGACTGTGGCGGCTTTGAAGAGAAATCAAATCTGTACCATACCTGTTTCGTAACCGGAGCACAAAATCCACTTATCTTTTGACCACTGGACGGGTCTCCAAGAACTGTACACTGGCCGAATATTTTAAAATTTGAAAAGAATAAAAAGAATATAAAAATGAAAATGCTTTTAATAAAGCATTGTATATTTTTATGATAATTAATATAAAAATCCATAAAACTTTAATAATTAGTATTCTTAAGAACTTATTTTAAGTTAGGCCGTT
Source organism: uncultured Bacteroidaceae bacterium (assembly GCA_964563105.1). GTDB lineage: Bacteria > Bacteroidota > Bacteroidia > Bacteroidales > CAYVTV01. Next base: position 26,183 of record CAZLXM010000008.1, on the reverse strand, counting down.
CTTAATTTCTTAAGAATATATATCTCTCATTTTCAGAATATTCCCCTGCATGCTTTTTTAATTATTTAATTCCTTGTGAACTAATAAGTGATGAAACAATTCAGATTATTATCAATAAAGGTCTAATCCGGAAATTGTCACATATTCTTTTTGCTTAATCTGTATTTAGCTTATATACGGAAAAAGTAATTCATGGTTACTTTAGTCCTGTGAATTATTCTGATATACCGGAACAGTAAAATGGATTTTATATTAAAGAGAATATTTTTCGGATTTCTTAATTAAGAAGCAAATACAAATACAATTACCTGAAATGGATTTTGATAAAATAAAGTTTTTAGGGACGGGTAATAAAAACAAAAATTTGTTCTTTGAAATTATTCATTAATTGTATCAATTATAATTCTTAACCTTTGGCTGTGTAAAGATTTGGATTAAATATTTGTTAAGGTATTCGGGGTGAAAACGATTCACGTAGAATGCGACTGTTAATGTGGCATACAAAAGTGTTTTTAATTTTTTGGGGATTCTAAGATTTAAAGAGATTTTATTAACCATAAATGGTTTTGAATATGAAAAATCATTCTTTCCGAAATATATTTTTATTTGGGATGACGAGTTAAACTTCCAGGGTGTGGGGTATGAAAATAAATATTTGATTGACCGAAGGAATTTTCAATAAATCAAACAAGTCAGCCTTTTATAGTAACTATCTCATCCGGCTTTCCACGAAACTCCAATCCACTATATTCCAGAAAGCTGCAATATAATCAGCCCTTCTGTTCTGGTATTTCAGATAATACGCATGTTCCCATACATCCAGTGCCAGAAGCGGATTACCTTTTTCAGGGGCAATATCCATTAAAGGATTATCCTGATTAGGGGTTGAAGTAATAAACAGTTGCCCGTTTCTTTCAATAAGCCATGCCCATCCTGAGCCAAAAACTGAAGCTGCCTTTTGTGAAAATTGGGATTTAAATGAATCAAAAGATCCAAATGCAGACTCTAATTTCTTTTTAAAAACACCGGAAGATAAAGATTTTCCTCCCGGCCTGATACACTGCCAAAAAAGATTATGATTATAAAATCCGCCTCCGTTATTCCTTATGGAAGCTGAAAATTTACTGACATTTGCAAAAATGTCTTCAACACTTTTATTCAAAATATTTTCTTCTGCAGCCGCTTTATTAAAATTTGCTGTATATCCGGCATGATGTCTGGAATAATGAAGTTCCATTGTAGTGGCATCAATATGAGGTTCAAGACTGTCATATGAATATGGCAGCTTAATCTGCTGGAAGCCTTGTAATGAAATATCCGCTTTGTTATTCAAAATATTGCCTCCTGCAAATGCCGGTGCAGTAATAAGGCCTGTTCCTAATGTTATGCTTGTTTTAATAAATTTTCTTTTGTCCATAATATTTTAAATAATTGTCATATTAAATTTAAAGTTATCCTGAAAAAAATTATATTTTTTAATATACAGGCACCCTCATCAAATTTATGATTTATGTCATTTCCTTTTTATTCCTGACAAATCATAAATGTTATATTTATTTTAATTATTTGTTAAACAAATGATAAGCTTTTATGTTCATGATTACAAAATGAATATTGAATAAATAAAAGAATATTCATTTCTGATAAAAGCTTTTTAATATTAATAACATTTTTTTTTAACTTAGCTGCCCGCTGACCCCGGAATCAAAGTTTTGATTTAATGATTATGATATATTTTATACTTCTCCTAAAACAATAATATAATGCGAGAATCCCTGCAGGCACTGGATGCTATCCATCTTAATTTTACTCAGGAAAGTTTATTTGTTTTAAATTTAACACTGGCATTTATTATGTTTGGTGTAGCTCTGGAAATTAAGCCTGTCCATTTTAAAAAAGTAGCTCTTAATCCAAAATCTACTATAGTCGGGTTTATCTCCCAGTTTTTTTTCCTTCCTGCAATTACTTTTCTTCTTGTAATTTTATTTCGCAATTTGATTACCCCCACCATTGCATTGGGAATGATATTGGTCGCAGCATGCCCGGGAGGAAATATTTCTAATTTCATTTCATCACTTGCTAAAGGAAATGTTGCATTATCGGTGAGTTTAACTGCAATTGCAACACTTTCAGCAATTGTAATGACACCTTTCAATTTTGCTTTATGGGGAAAATTATATATTCTTGCCTATAATATCAGAGCCGAACATTTACTTCAGCCCCTGGTTATAGATGCAATGGAGATGTTTAAAACTGTTTTTATTCTGCTGGGCATTCCTCTGGTAATCGGCATGTCATTTAATCATTGGTTTCCCAAATTAACTGAAAAAATAGTAAAACCAATTAAAAATTTGTCAATTCTGGCTTTTATGGTTATTGTGATTATGGCATTTTCAAATAATTATTCTTATTTCATCAAATATATATACTATATATTTTTAATCGTTTTAATCCATAATGGCATGGCATTAATAACCGGTTACTCTGTAGCATCTGCTTTTAAGGTTTCCCGCTTTGATCGCAGGGCTATTACTATTGAAACCGGCATACAAAATTCCGGCCTGGGTTTAGTACTATTGTTTAATCCTAAAATATTTCCCGAAACTATTGTAATAAATGGTATTGAAAAGAGTATGGAAATAGGCGGGATGGCATTTATTGCTGCATGGTGGGGTATATGGCATATTTTATCCGGACTTATACTTGCCGGAATATGGTTCAGAATTCCGGTGGACAGTCCTTTCAGACCTGTAAATATCCTGAAAAGATTTAATCATGGAAGAAAATAAGGAAAAGATACATAAATACAATATTTTTTATAAAATTCTCAGATTTCTTGTGATGTTTGGCATAAGAAATTTTTATAAAAGGATTGAGATTGTTGGTAATGAAAAAATTCCATATGGGTCTTGTTTTATAATCACCCCTAATCATCAGAATGCACTTATGGATGCGATGGCAGTTCTTTTTTCCGTAAAGAAAAACGATATTGTATTTATGACACGCGCCGATATCTTTAAAAAAAGAAGCCAGGAAAAGATACTGACTTTTTTAAAGATGCTGCCTATTTACAGAATACGTGATGGAGTTCAGGAACTCGCAAAAAATGAAGAGATTTTTGAAAGATCATTAAATATTCTTAAAGAAAGAATACCAATATGCCTTATGCCTGAAGGTAACCATGGTGATAAAAGGAGACTTCGCAATTTTGTTAAAGGTGCCTTTAGAATTGCATTTAGGGCCCAGGAAAATTTGGGTAATAAAGAAAGTGTTAAAATTCTGCCTTTTGGCCTGGATTATCAACATTATCAGAAATATAAGCAAGATCTGCTAATAATATTCGGTGATCCTGTTGATGTACTTGAATACATGGATGATTACAGGGAAAATCAGGCGAAAGGATTGAACCTTTTAAGAGACAGAGTGTCTAAGGAAATGAAAAAGGTCATGATCCATATTGAAAATGATGAATTATATGATATGTTTCAGGATTTAAGACATATCTGGAATAGCCGTATGAGAGAAATGGCTGGAATCAGAGGGAAAAAGTTATTTGATAAATTCAGGGCAGATAAAATTATGATAGATATACTAAATAATAAATATGAAACTGATCCTGATTATTTAAGACAACTTGCTTTAAAAACTTCCGGTTATATGAAAAATCTGAGCCTGTTAAATATGAGGAACCGGGTGATTGAAAAACAAGCTTACTCTTTTATTAAATTTCTTTTAATATTTACAGCCCTTTTCATAACTTTTCCAATTGCACTTTATGGATATTTCAATAACTTTCTGCCTTTTAATATCCCTGTAATAAAAACCAGGAAAGTAAAAGACAAACAGTTTCATAGTTCCTTCAAATTTGTATTTTCTTTATTAATGTTTCCTGCCTTTTACATTGCTCAATCACTTGTGGTCAGGCTTTTAACCGGAAGTGCATTGATAGCCTGGTTTTATTTTTTCAGCCTGCCACTTACCGGCTATATTGCTCTTTATTGGTCATTCTATTTTAAAAAGTTACGTTCAGCATTTTTTTTCAGGAAGGGTATTTTAAAAAATGATCCTTTGTTGAATATGGCTTTAAAACAACATTCAGAGATTATTGATACTATGAGGATCATTTGTAAAGATTATTTTGATAAAATACCTATGCACGAAAAAAAATTAATTTATGTCTGAGAAAAAACATTATTATGGCAAAACAGCTTGGATAACCGGTGCTTCTTCCGGAATTGGTGAAGCTTTGGCAAAAAGATTAGCCGGATTAAATGCCAGAGTAATTATATCCTCAAACGACATAGCAGAATTGAATCGTGTGGAAGGTGAAATAAAGGCCATGGGAGGTTCAGTTCTTTCAATGCCCTTTGATCTGTCAAATTCTGAAGAAGTTGAGAAAGCAGCTGATTCAATTCTTGCTGGTAATGAAGAAATTCATTTTCTTTTTAATAATGGAGGAATTTCACAACGTAACAAAGCATTGGAAACTCCGCTTTTAATTGATCGCAAAATAATGGAAGTAAATTATTTTTCCGGAGTAATCCTTAGCAAAAAAATATTGCCACGTATGATTGCGCAGGGAGGAGGACATATAATTGTAACAAGTAGTATTTCCGGGATATTTGGATTTCCGCTTCGTTCTGCATATGCTGCATCAAAGCACGCTTTACACGGGTTTTATGAATCATTGTGGACAGAATATCAGGATAAAAACATTAGAACAACAATTATTTGTCCTGGAAGGGTCAAAACAAATATTTCCCTTCATGCAATAGGAAAAGATGGTTTAGCTCATGGCAAAATGGATTCAGGGCAGGCAACAGGTATTAGTCCTGAAAAATGTGCTAAACAAATATTAATTGCAGTGAAAAAAAATAGAAGACAAGCTTTTATTGGAGGAAAGGAATTAATTTTAGCCTGGATAAAAATATATTTTCCATGGTTATTTTATAAGCTGGTCCTAAAAATTAAGCCCTTTTAATAATTGCTCTTATAATGGATGAATAATTTTAAATTATTGAAAAATGTCAGTATTAATAAAATTATTTATTATAGTTATCGTTTGTTGGTAAAATAAATTAATAGTATTAGAGAGGAAACAGGTAAAAATGTTGAAAGAAAAAATAATAAGTGGTATTCAGCAAATTGGAATAGGAGTTGAGAATGTAAAAGAATCCTGGAAATGGTATAAGGAAAAATTCGGGATGGACATTAAAATTTTTGAAGAAGCAGCCCTTGCAGAGTTAATGATTCCTTATACCGGTGGAAAGCCGCGTATGAGGCATGCCGTATTAACTATGAGCCTTATGGGTGGGGGGGGATTTGAAATCTGGCAATATGTGGGAAGACAGCCCAAACCACCTTCCGGAGAAATACTTGCAGGTGATTTGGGTATTTTTGCTGCGAAAATAAAAAGTCTTGATGTTAAAGCTGCATACGAAAATTTCAAAAAGAAAAATCTTAATGTTAACGGATTATTTAAAGATCCGTCAGGAAGAGATAATTTTTTTATAAAAGATCCTTACAATAATCTTTTTCAAATTGTTGATAGTAGATCATGGTTTAAAATTGAGAGAAAAAAGTTTACCGGGGCAGCTTATGGTGCAATTATCGGTGTTTCCGATATTGATAAAGCTATGGAGGTATATTCCGGAATTTTAGGTTATGATAATGTAATATATGATTCGACAGGAAATTTTGATGATTTTAGATCAATTCCCGGAGGCGAAAATATTTTCCGAAGAGTACAATTAAGTTTGAGCAAGTCTCCGGGAGGCTTCCTTTCACGTTTTCTCGGACCTAGTGAAATAGAACTGATTGAGGTTAAAAACAGAAAACCATCAAAAATATTTAACGACAGGTATTGGGGTGATCTTGGATTTATTCATTTATGCTATGATATTCAGGGAATGGATGCACTAAGAAAAGAATGTGAGGCCAAAGGTTATCCTTTTACTGTTGACAGTAATGTTCATCCCGAAGGAAATAGTTTTGACATGGGAGAAGCAGCAGGTCATTTTGCATATATTGAAGACGCCGATGGGACGCTGATAGAGTTTGTTGAAACACACAAGATCCCTATCGTCAAAAAATTAGGCTGGTATATTAATCTTAAAAAAAGAAATCCACATGAACCTCTGCCAAACTGGATACTTAAAGCCTTAAAGTTTAGCAGGGTAAAAGATAAACATCTGAGAGCTTAGTTAAGATAGCGGATTCTCCAAAATTATAATCTGTTCATAATTTGTAATATTTACATAACTCATTGAAGTTGAGAAGAGTATTATTTATAAATGTTTGTTTGTAAAAAAATTAATTCTTTAATTAATAGATAGTTATATCTTTGCAAAAATTATTTTAAAAATGTTAAAGCAGCTTATATATAGAAATCGAAGTTATAGGCGTTTTTATGAAAATATTCCCTTGAACAGAGATGATATTTTGGAAATGATTGATAATGCGAGATTATCTGCATCGGCCGGTAATAAGCAAGTATTGAAATATATAATTTCTAATGATCCACAATTGAATGCTAAAATATTTCCATGTCTGGCCTGGGCAGGATATCTGGAAGACTGGCCCGGGCCGGGTGTTGGTGAGCGTCCTGCTGCTTATATAATAATATTGCATGATACCAGTCTTTCAGATGATTATTTTTGCGATGATGGAATAGCTACACAAAACATTTTACTCACTGCAGTTGAAAAAGGTTTTGGAGGTTGTATAATTGGGTCGGTAAAAAGAGAAGAACTGCACAAAATTTTTAATTTAAGTAATCAATTTAAGATTTTAAATGTGATTGCCCTGGGAAAACCGGCAGAGAGTGTCAAAATTGAAAACTTAACAGGAAATGACATTCGCTATTGGAGAGATAATAATCAGGTTCATCATGTCCCCAAACGGGGAATAAAAGAAATAATTGCGGCAGATTATTGTATATAAAGAAGTTAAAATTGATTTTACAAATTTAAATAAGTTTAATAAAGTTATTTGTTATGAAAAAATTTTTAATTTTTATTCTACTTTTAGCATTATATAATATGACTTACTCCCAGTCAGAGAATGCTGATACAATTGTTTTATGGAAAAAAGGCGGAATAGCACAACTTAATTTTTCACAGGTTAATTTTTCAAAATATTGGGCAGCAGGAGGGGAGAATTCATTTTCCGGAGTTGCATTATTGAATTTATTTGCTAATTATGAAAAAGATAATTTTAGGTGGGCAAATAATTTAGATTTAGGTTATGGTTTGATCCGCCAGGGTGATATTACAAAAAAGAGCAATGACCGTCTGGAATATAACTCACAATTTGGAAGAAAGGCTACCAGTAAGCTGTTTTATAGTGGTATGTTAAATTTTAAATCCCAATTTGCTCCCGGTTATAATTATCCTAATGATTCAGTTCCTATTTCAAAACTTTTTGCGCCTGCGTATATTACTACTTCATTAGGGGTTGAATATAAACCTTCTGATAAACTACAGATTTTTGCTTCCCCCGTAACTGGTAAGTTCACTATAGTTAGTGACGAGACTCTTTCAGCTGCCGGTGCATTTGGAGTAGAACCGGGTGAAAAATTTCGTGCGGAATTAGGAGGGTTCCTAAAAATGATGTACAAAACTCCGGTAGTAACTAATGTTGATCTTTTAACAAAAGCTGATTTTTTCTCTAATTACTTGAAGAATCCTCAGAATATTGATATTAATTTGGAAATCCTTCTTACAATGAAAATTAATGAATATTTATCAGCCACTATCAATACTATGATGATTTATGATGATGATGTGAAATTTGCAATTGATACTGATGGTGATGGTACACCTGATGGTACAGGTGCGAGATTACAGTTTAAGGAAGTCTTTGGACTTGGATTTTCATATAAATTTTAGATCATATTCATATTTCGTTTCAACTGCTTTTGATTATTTTATATTTAGCTGAAAGCAGGGATAACATTTTACTTATTAATTTAAAAGCTTTATCAGTTTCGGGATATACTTCTTTTTTGGACAGTCGTAACAGCATGAGGCCGTATAAACCTTCGAGGCATATTTCGATTTCATGCTTTCCGGTATTATCAGATTTATTTACTAATTCCTGAATTCCGGCTTTAGCCCCCAGATAAAGGTCGATATATTGTTTTTCTTCAGGATCTGATAAAAGATGAAGGTGAAGATCATTTAATTCATCCATTAAGGCCTTTAAAAAAGGGTTATGTCCATTTTTATTTAGCTTGTTTTCTTTAAGTAAATGGATTAGAGAAGAATACCATTCACGCATGTCCCTTTTCTCATTATAAGGGAGATTGAATGGGTCAATAATATGTTTTTCAATTAGTTGAATATCGAGATTTAGGCTTCTGATAACATCTTCAATATGAAACATATAAATTATATACTCGGCGATATTATTTTTTCTTTTTTCTTCTGCAATATACATTTTTAAATGCCTCTTATTTTGTCAATTAGTCTTCTTTCTTTCTTCGTTGGCCTGCCTGAACCGCGATCTCTTACAATGAAAAATGTATCACGAAGTAATAATTTATTCAATTCTTCCTCAGGAGTAATATCTTCCAAAAAATCAGGAACTAATTTTGCAGGTAGTCTGCTTTTAGGGATAGCGGATATTTTATAAGAATACAGGACAGGATTTTTTTTAAGGTTTATTGTTTCTCCTTCCCTGATAATTCTTGAGGGTTTTACCGGAATTGCATTGATTATTATTTGTCCCTTCCTACATGCTTCCGCAGCCTGGCCCCTGGTTTTATATAATCTTACATTCCAAAGAAACTTATCAATTCTGGAAGAATCAATTGTCGGCATATTTTAATATTTTCTTTAAAATTACTCCTTAACTTCTAATTTAAATCCTGTTCGGGGGATATTTACTATTGATACAGTTTTATCAATACTAAGGAATTTACGTAATTTAGCGATATAAACATCCATACTTCTACCCATAAAATAGTCATCACTTCCCCAGATGTTTTTAAGAGCGACCTCTCGTTTTACAATCTGATTTTTATTAATACTAAGTAAACGTAAAACTTCAGCCTCTTTTTTTGTAAGTCTCCTCTCAGTTCCGGAAGGAGATTTCAATAGATAATTGGAATAATCAAATGTAAATTTCCCAATCTTAAATATAACTGGTAAATCCTGCCTGACAACAGAATATTTTGATCTTCTAAGAATAATATCTATCCTTAATTTCAATTCTTCTTTACTAAATGGTTTTGTAATATAATCGTCAGCTCCTGCTTTTAATCCCCTTATTCTGTCTTTTTCCATTGTTTTTGCTGTAAGAAAAATAATTGGAATATCAGGGTCCCTTTTTTTGATTTCATCAGCAAGAGAGAAACCATCACGAAATGGTAGCATTATATCAAGAATGCAAAGATCATAATTGCCATTTTTAAAAAACTCCAGGCCTGATATCCCATCTGTAGCAAGAGTAATATCATATTCATTCATTTCTAAAAAATCGGTAAGGACAATCCCCAGATTGGTATCATCCTCAACCAGTAAAATTCTGTCCTTATTTGTTTTCATCAGAAAATAATTGAGTTATCTTGTTAATAATCACGTCGTTCTGATGGAACCTCCAAATATTTTCATTTTCTTGTTGTGAACGATAGTACATGGAGGTTTCATCAGAAAAAAATTGTGTTATATTATTGTTAATCAAGCCTCTATATTAACCTCTTTATTTTTTTCATTTTTTTGCAAACAATAGTACATAGGGGTTCCGTCAAAAAATAAATTAATCATTCCATCGTAAGTTAGTCCCTTTTGATAGAATTGTCAAAAACTTTACTCTATATGGTTGATAACATACCAACGATTGACCGTTTGATCCATCACTTTTATGTTATTTAATACTCAGGGGTATCATAAAAAGGCCTGGTCAATTACTCAATGGAATATATACGTCAAATCTTGTACCCTTTTCGGGTTCACTGCTTACTTTTATATAGCCTTTATGAGCTTCAACCATAGTTTTAACATAATATAAACCTATTCCGCTACCTTTTACATTATGAATATTCCCTGTTGGTATCCTATAAAATTTTTCAAAAATATGTTTTAAATTATTTTTATTTATACCTATTCCTTTATCTTCAACATTAAAAACAAAGAAATTGTTCTCTATTCTACTTCCTATTTTTATCTCTGGTTCTGCAGCTGAATATTTTATAGCATTATTTAGCAAATTTATAATAACATTAGCCATATGTATGGGATCTACCTGAACAGATGAGATTTCTGCCTGCAAATCATAAGTTATATGTACTTGTTTATCATAATGTTCAAGACATAGATTTTCTACATTTGATTTAATAAGCTCGTGAATATCAGTGGTTTTTAAATCAATATCATGCTTTGTATTATCCATTAAGGATAAATGAAGGATACGATCAACCTGTGTTCGCATTCGTTTATTTTCATCATATATAATGCCGGCGTATTTTTTAATTTTGTCTCCGGAAATATTTCTTGATGAATCCTTTATAACTTCTGCAGCAAGAGAAATAGTTGATATTGGTGTTTTGAATTCATGTGTAATATTATTTATAAAATCATCTCTGATTTCAGAAATTTTTTTCTGTTTTATTATATTAAAAATAGTATAGGAAAATGTCAATATCATCAGAATTAAAAAGATTGTTGATGAAACAAGCCATGTAGACATTTCCAGTAATACTTTCGTACTTTTAAAAGGGAAATATACTCCCAAATAAATATAATCTTTTTGCCAAAGGCCTCTGAGACATGCTTTATGAATCTTCACTTTCTTCAGATCGGGCATATCATTTGAGGAAGCAGCTAAAATTGAATCATTGGATGTTTTTATGATAGCATAATAGTATTTATTATGTAAATTGTGATAATCTACATATTTTTCAATTGTATTTGCAAGAAAAGTAGTATCAAGAATATCAAAAATATTTTTCCTTCCTTTTTCGATAAGGCCTATTAGGGCAGTATCAGATTTGATAATATTATCACGGTATGTTTTAAGTTCGTTTAATACTTCTTCAAGGGCAATGTCAACCCGATGATTGTGTTGTTCTTCTGCCAGATCAATTGCCCGCTTAACCCATAATGTTTGAGTAACAATTAATCCTGATAAAGATATGCTTATGAAAAGGATTATAAGCCGTATTGTTCTCCCGGTCATTTTTTAATGTTAAGATAATGAAGAGCAATGAGTTTTTAATAATCTTAGCAATTACTAAATGTTAATTGAAGTCTGATTCGGATTAAAACATATCTGCTGAACCAGAAGTAATTATTCATTAAATCTATTTAACATGTAAACCAAGCGTTTTCAAAATATTAAAATAATGAATTTAATATTTATTCTATACTAAAAACTCAATTTAAAAATTAAAAACCGGATTATATTTAGACATAAATCTTAAAAACCGGATTTCATAATATAATTTTAACTCTGTTTTTAATTATAAACTTTTCACCTCTGTTACCAGTTTTTGCAGGGAGTCTTTTGCATTACCGAAAAGCATCCGGGTTTTATCATTATAAAAAAGGAAATTTTCAATTGCGGCATATCCTTTTCCCATTCCCCGTTTCATAACAATAATATTCTTTGCCTCATGCACTTTTATTATTGGCATTCCATAAATAGGGCTTGAAGGATCATCCAGGGCTGCAGGATTTACAACATCATTTGCCCCTATAACCACTGCTACATCGATATTAGGCATTTCCGGATTTATATCATCCATTTCCATAAGTTTGTCGTAGGAAACGTCTGCTTCAGCAAGAAGGACATTCATGTGTCCCGGCATCCTTCCTGCTACAGGATGGATTGCATATCTTACTTCGACTCCCTGTTCTTCAAGTAATTTTTCAAGTTCATGACATAAGTGCTGGGCTTGTGCAACAGCAAGTCCATAACCAGGAACTATCACTACTTTTTGGCTATAGCTTAATAATACGGAGGCATCACTAAGTGATATTTCCTTTATAACTCCGGCTTCCTTATCAATACCGGCACCACCACCGCCAAATGCACCTACAATTACATTTAACAATGACCGGTTCATGGCTTTACACATAAGGATTGTGAGTATAGTTCCTGCTGCTCCAACAAGGATCCCACCGAGTATCATGGCCTGGTTATTATAGATGAAACCTGCCATTGCCGCTGCAATACCCGTAAATGAGTTAAGTAAAGAGATCACAACAGGCATATCAGCCCCTCCAATTGGCATAACGAAAGTAACCCCGTAAATAAGGCTGATTACAAGTAAACCATAAACAATAAATATATTTGCCTGCATGTTGAAACCGGCTGCCATTACTACCACAATTAATGCTATAATAATTGCTAGTATGGCAATATTCAGATATTTCATGAAACCGGCAAAAATATCTCCTACTTTATCATCGAGTTTACCATAGGCAATCAAACTACCGCTAAAAGCAATACTTCCAATAACCAGCCCTAACAAAGTTACCAGGGTTGATTCATTTTCAGGATTTGAAAATTCAATAAGACCAACAAGAGCTGAAGCACCTCCTCCTGTTGCATTGAAAAAAGAAACTAATTGAGGCATTGCTGTCATCTTAACCCTGCGTGCAATCACTGTTCCAATAATAGAAGCTATAATTATTGTAACAATAATAATTATAACATTAAATAAGGGAATATTCATACCTTCGCCGTTTTTATGCAGTGCAAGTGTTGTAATCATTGCAAGCAACATTCCTGCACCGGCCCAAATATTTCCTCTTCTTGCAGAATCAGGGCGGCTTAAAAGTTTTAGTCCTAATACAAAAAGAACTGCTGCCAAAAGATAGCTGAATTCAAGAATAACCTCTCCTGCAGAGGGTATCAAAAGGGGGATAAAAAATATATTCATGAGATTTATTTCTTTTTTTTCTTTTTAAACATTTCTAACATTCGGTCGGTTACCACAAATCCTCCTGCTACATTAAGTGTTGCAAGCAGTAAAGCAAAGATACCAAGCGTCCATTCCAGTGAAGAATTAGCATGGCCTGTAAGGATTATACCTCCAATAATTATGACCCCGCTTATAGCGTTGGCGCCAGACATAAGCGGGGTGTGAAGAACCGATGGTACATGCGAAATCACTTCCAATCCCAATAAAATAGATAAAACAATAATAAATATCGGGTCACGATGTTCCCAGAAAAAAGTTAATACTTGCTCCATAAGGTCAATTTATTGAATAAGTTTATGATTTACGATCTGTTTGTTATGAGTTACACAAGTCCCCTCAACAATCTCATCCTGAAAATCCAAATTAAGCTGCCCCTCATCATCAATAATCAATTTAAGAAAATTAAGGATATTTTTTCCGTACATAAGACTTGCATCCGCAGGCATGTCAGAAGGATAATTAGAATTACCAACAATGGTAACCTGCTTATGAACAATAATTTCATTGTTTTTAGTTAATTCACAATTACCTCCTGTGGAGGCTGCCAAATCAATTACTACTGAGCCCGGCGCCATTGCTTCAACAGTTTCTTTTAAAAGAAGTATTGGTGCTTTTTTACCTGGAATTTGTGCGGTGCATATTATTATATCAGATTTAACAGCATGTTCCTGAATTACTTGTTGTTGCTTTTTCTGATATTCTTCTGTTTGTTCAACTGCATATCCTCCTGCTTTTGAATCATCATCAGCACCTTCAACCTCAACAAATTTAGCTCCCAGACTTAGCACCTCTTCTTTTGCAGCAGCTCTGACATCAAATGCCTCAACAACAGCTCCCAGCTTTCTGGCAGTAGCAATAGCCTGTAAACCTGCAACTCCTGCACCAAGAATAAGCACTTTTGCCGGCTTTACAGTACCGGCAGCTGTCATTAACATTGGAATAAAACCACTGAATTTACCTGCAGCATCAATAACTGCTTTATATCCGGCAACTGTTGCCTGAGATGAAAGAATATCCATAGCCTGTGCACGGGTAGTTCTTGGAATCACATCCATACTAAATGATGTGATGTTTTTATCAGCAAGACTTTTAACCAGCTGAGGATTTAAATATGGATTTAATACAGAAACAAGAATTTTGCCTTCTGCCATCTTATCCAAATCCTGCATTTCAGGTGGATTGATACTAACAAGAAGATCGGAGACGGAGATGACCTGATCCCTCGAAAGAACTTCAGCACCTGCTTTGCTATATTCTTCATCAGAAGCAAAAGCTCCGGTACCGGCATTTTTTTCTACTAATACTTTAACTTTCAAAGCTTTTAAAACAGCTGCTGCTTCAGGTAACAGAGAAACTCTGTTTTCAATTGAAGGCTCCTTAAGAATACCAATTGTCATTAGAAAAAATTTAGTTATTTCATTGTAAATTAATAAGTTTTGATGATTTTCACGGATTTTGCCCTGCTCTTGTATATGCAGGAATCTGGAGAATTCATCAGAAAATAATTTAGTTATTTCGTTGTTAATTAATTTACTCTGATGAAACTCCTAAATTTTTTGCCCATATTGATGACGGTCCAATTTCTAATTTGAGGCTCATTTTATGATTTTATGCCTTTTTATACATGCAAAATATATGGGAATTTCATCGGAGTAATTTTAGCTAATACATAAAAGATTAGTTTTCATTAAACAGGCGCAAAAATATAAAATAATACCAGATAATCGTAGTTTTTTAAATCTTTAATTTAATATAACAGAAATAAGCTTTAAATTACTGCTCATAAAATGCATATTTATATATTGTAAATGAGGGATATCTAAACAAACTTAATTTATTGTTGTTAAATTATTTCAAAGCAGTTAATATACTTTTATTTATATTTTTTTTAATCTAAATTCACAGCAGTTTAATATATTATTAAACTCTCATTATAAACATAAATTATATAAAAAATTTATACATTGGAGTTTTATAATATTGGACTTTATCATACTCATGAAAAATGAAATTAAAGCATAAATAAGTATTTTATAATAATTAAATAACTTAATTCTATTCAAGTGGACAAACAATTTTTTCTTGGGAATCTTGAAATAGGAGCTATTGAGAAGCTTTATGACCAATTCAATAAAAATCCTGAAAACCTTGAGGTTTCGTGGCAAAGATTTTTTGAGGGATTTGATTTTGCATTACAAAACTTTAATGGCCTGAGAATTTCTGATGAATTGATTCAAAAAGAATTTAAGGTTATTAATCTTATTAATGCATATCGTGAAAGAGGCCATCTTTTTACAAAAACTAATCCGGTCAGGACAAGAAGATCATATTTTCCAAAACTTGATATTGATAATTTTGGGCTTTCAGAAGATGATCTGGGCAAAGAATTTTATGCAGGGAAAGAAATTGGATTAGGAAAAACAAGTCTGGATAATATTATTCAGCATCTGACTCAAACTTATTGCAGTTCCATAGGTTCTGAATATATGTTTATTCGCGGGCAGGAGCAAATAACCTGGCTCAGGGAGAATATTGAAAAAGATAGAAATACCAGTAATTTCAGTATCGAAGAAAAAAAGGAAATTTATAAAAATCTCAGAAATGCAGTAAGCTTTGAAAAATATTTACATAAAAGGTATGTCGGACAGAAACGGTTTTCTCTTGAAGGCGCTGAAACTCTGATCCCGGCTTTTAACGCATTAATTGATACAGGTGCTGAATTGGGAGTAAGTGAATTTACTATAGGAATGTCGCACCGGGGCAGATTAAATGTTATGGTAAATGTTTTACAAAAGCCTCATGAAAAAATTTTTAAAGAGTTTGAAGGTGATGAGTATGAATCCGGAATATCACTTGGAGATGTAAAATACCATCTTGGATATGGAAATACTATAAAGGCTCATTCCGGCAAAAAGGTTGTTTTAAACCTGGCTCCTAATCCATCTCATCTTGAATCTGTCAGCCCGGTTATCCAGGGCATTGCAAGGGCAAGAATTGATAATGTTTATAAAGGTGACCCAAATAAACTCATTCCTGTTATTATACATGGTGATGCTGCTATTGCAGCACAGGGGGTCGTATATGAAGTTATACAAATGTCGCAACTCCCGGGATACTTTACCGGAGGGACTATTCATTTTGTTATTAATAATCAGGTCGGATTTACTACAAATTATCTGGAAGCAAGGTCAAGTATTTATTGTACCGATATTGCCAAGGTTATTCAATCTCCTGTTTTTCATGTTAATGGCGATGATGTTGAAGCTTTTATACATACTGTAAACCTTGCTGTTAAATACCGGCAAACTTTTCATAGTGATGTGTTTATTGATATTTTGTGCTATCGGAAATATGGTCATAATGAAGGTGATGAACCAAGATTTACTCAGCCATTACTTTATAAAACCATAGCATCCCATCCTGATCCGGCTGTTATTTATGGGAGAAAACTCATTGAAGAGAATATTTATTCACAGGAAGAATTGACCGGTTTACATGATGAATACGATGCTTTTCTGGATATTAAGTATGAGAAGGCAAAAGAATTGAAAAAAATTAAAATTTCTCAATTTTTACGTGAAGAATGGAAAGATTTCAAATATCCTGATTTTTCTTTTTTTCAAAAACAGTATCAGTCTGGAATTGGGAAAGATGTTATTATGGATCTTGTATCAAGGATGCATACTTTACCTTCAGATAATAATTTTTTTCGAAAAATTACCCGTTTAATGGAAGAAAGAAAAGCAATGGTTCAGAGGGGTAAGATTGATTGGGCAATTGCTGAACTTTTGGCGTATGCATCGCTTTTAACCGAAGGGCATCCTGTAAGATTAACCGGGCAGGACAGTGTAAGAGGTACTTTTTCCCACAGGCATGCTGGTTTGGTGATTGAGGATACCGACCGGATGTATATACCCCTTAAACATATTAGTACGGATCAGGCACCTTTTTATATTTTTAATTCTTTACTATCAGAATATGGGGTTATGGGATTTGAATATGGTTATGCACTTGCAAGCCCCGGAGGGCTCACCATATGGGAAGCACAATTCGGCGATTTTGCCAATGTGGCGCAAGTAATAATTGACCAATATATTAGTTCAGGAGAAGAAAAATGGGGCGTGATGAATGGATTAGTATTATTATTACCACATGGTTTCGAGGGTCAGGGACCGGAACATTCCTCTGCAAGGATTGAACGTTTTCTGAATCTTTCAGCCAATAATAATATGCAAGTCGTAAATCCAAGTACACCTGCTAACTTTTTCCATCTTTTAAGACAACATATTTTAAGAGATTTTAGGGTGCCTCTTATTGTTTTTACCCCTAAATCTCTTTTAAGACATCCCTTATGCATCTCATCACTTGATGATATTGAAAAAGGCTGTTTTTCTGATGTAATTGATGATATAGATGTGGATATCGAAGAGGTTCGAAGACTGGTATTTTGTTCCGGTAAAATATACTATGATCTTCTCCAGCAGAAACAATTTTTTAATGCCAGAGATATAGCACTTGTCAGAATAGAACAATTACATCCTTTTCCTGCAGAAAAAATAACCGGGATTATCAGGAAATATAAAAATAATCTTTTAACCTTATGGATTCAGGAAGAACCTGAAAATATGGGAGCATGGTATTATATTCAGAATTTTATGCGTAAATATCATATAATTCCTGTAACCCGGGCACCGAGTGGCAGCCCTGCAGTTGGCCTTCAGAAAATCCACGAAGTTCAGCAGGAAGAAATTATTGAAAAAGTATTCCGCAAATGCACTTGTGAATTAAATTATAAATATTGTGGATTACAATGTGTAGTCGGTAGTTCGAGAAAGAAAATATTAAAACAACATTTTTATTTTGATAATAAAAAACCCAGTCTATGATCATAGAAGTCAAAGCCCCCTCTCCGGGAGAATCTGTATCTGAAATCGAAATAGCAACATGGTATGTTCAGGATGGTGATATTGTATCGAGGGATCAGGAAATTGCAGAAATTGAATCAGAAAAAGCAACTTTAGCCTTGATAGCAGAGGAAGCAGGGCAGATAAAAATACTTAAACAGGCAGGTGAAGTCCTTCATGTTGGAACTGTCGTTTGTACTATCGATACTTCCAAAGCAATTATTTTGCCTGAATCATCATCAAAAAAAGATGAAAGTATAAAATCTGTTCAAAAAGAAGAGGAAGTCCGGATAAAAGTTATTCAAGAGACTGATAAAAAGGAATTTATAGAGTCTGTGGAACGTATTGATAGCGTAAAAGCCACACCTTTGGCAAAAAAAATGATGGAAGATCATGGATTAACCTTAAAAGATATAGAGCCTGGTTTAAAAAAAATTACAAGTCATGACATTAAAAAGCTTACCCGGAATCTGGAACCTGATATTGATCTGACTCAGCAGGAACAAATTGCATCCCGTCATGAAAATCGTTTGAGGATGAGTGCCCTGAGAAGGAAACTGGGTGAAAGGCTTGTTGCGGTAAAAAATGAAACTGCCATGCTTACCACTTTTAATGAAGCCGACATGAGCAGGATAATTTCTATAAGAAAAAAACATCAGGAAGAGTTTATGAAAAAACATGGTGTCAAATTGGGATTTATGTCTTTTTTTACCAGAGCTTCAGTTCTGGCGTTAAATTTATATCCACAGCTAAATAGCAGAATAGAAGGAGAAGACATTGTTACCCCGATGTTTTGTGATATTGGTATTGCTGTACAGACAGATAAAGGCCTGATGGTACCGATAATAAGAAATGCAGAAAAACTTGATTTGGCCGGGATTGAAAAAGAAATAATTATTTTGGCAGAAAAAGCAAGGGCGAACCGACTTAGTATAGAAGAAATGAAAGGTGGAACTTTTACTATTACGAACGGAGGAATTTATGGTTCACTTATGTCAACACCTTTACTTAATCCTCCTCAGGCTGCTATTTTGGGAATGCATGTAATTCTTGAAAGACCTGTGGCAATAGATGGAAAAATAGAGATCCGGCCAATGATGTACCTTGCCCTTTCTTATGATCACAGAATTATAGACGGCAGAGATTCAGTAAGTTTTTTATTAAAAATTAAGGAACTAATTGAAAATCCCGAAAAATTACTTTTTAATGGAATTGATCCATTAAAAACTTTACTGGGAATTTAAATATTAAGCACTTTTTTGCAGGCCAAAGAAAATATTTCGTTTTTTATATAAAATAAAAATATTTCAATTATTCTTTTTCAATCTGAAGATTTCGAATATATTCTTTAAGATCTGTCATAGCTTCTTTTTGAACAGGATTTGCAACTTTTTCTGCGGCAATAATTAATTTTTCCGAAGTATTAAAGTCTTTAATATATGCATTAACAATGGCACCCATATATAAAGATTCAAAAGTCTGATTGGCTTCAGGGATTTTACTAAGCCATTTAACAGCAGCTTCATAAAGTTTTGAGGATGAATACTGATTTTGAATAATCTGATAGACTTCCTGAATTAAAAAATCATAATTTCCTTCCATTTCATAGTTGAAATAACTTTCAATTTCTGTTATATAACCAGCCCAATTAGATGATGAAGCCTGATATAATTTGCGGGTAAGAAATTTTCCATATTTTACCATTTCGGGGTCAAACTGAAAATAAACAGGTATCAATTCTTCTGAAAGGCGGTCCCTGAGCCGGATATCTTCATTTCTGGCAGCTCTCGTCAGTGCTTCCTCAAAAACAGTTTCAAGAAATTTAGTATAATCTTCCAATCCCCATATATCTGAAAGAGTATCATGCTTATCTAATATAGTATGGAATATTTCACTTTCAAATTTTATTGTAGAATTAATTAGTATATGTTTATTTTCAGGATTAAGGATATCATTAATATTCATCGAATTAATTAAAGTACCCGTTATCCGGGATATCGGCTCCTTATAATCAATTTTTGCCAGAAGATCTATATAATTTTTAATATCCTGATTACTTATTGTTCCGGCTTCAAAAGATTTAGCATAATTTTTTAATTCGTTTTTAATGCTGCCAATCATTTTTCCATAATCCAGAAAAATTTCAGAAGATCTGAACCCAACAAGTTTAGTAAAAATAAACTTATCATAATCAATATAATACATGGAAGGATATCCCCTAAGGCTGAATTCCCTGGCAAGGACCGCTCCGAAATCAGATTCTCCGTTAACTTTTGCATTTATAAAATTATCATTATAAAATTGAGCAACAGTGGGATCAGAAAATACTTCACTGTCCATCTTTTTGCATGGTCCGCACCAAACCGCGTAGATATCAAGAAATAAAGCTTTATTCTGTGATTCTGCCTTTGCAAGAATATTTAACCACTCTTTTTCGGATCCAATTTCAGCAAAACTGATTTTCTGACTGAGAATATATTTTGATGATAAAATTGAAATCAAAACAGAGACTATCAATTTGAGGTTTATTTTCATGATTTTTATTGTAAGAGTGCTATGATTATTGACTATCCGGTTATATTTAAATTAATGGCTGAATGTAAGGCCTGCTTTTATAAATATTTCTTTTAGTTTTAATTCTTCCTTTTCCCAAATAAGTTCAGATGAAGCCTGTGACAAATTTTCTTTCCATTTTTTTCTGGCCTCATTATCAAACAATATATTTTCTACAATTGTTTTAATTTTACTTATTTCTAATGTATTATTTACAATTCCTATATCGTATTTTTCTACTATTTGTTTCATTTCCGGCAGATCTGATACCATTACAGGAATTTCTGCCTGAATATAGTCAAATAACTTATTTGGTAAAGCATATCTGTAATTCTTGCCCATATCTTCTTCCAATGAGATTCCCATATCAGCCTGAATAGTTAAGCCTGCCAATTCTTCATGAGGAATTCTGCCAGTGAAAAAAACTTTATTTGTAATGTCTTCTCTTTCAGCTTTTTTTCTTAGCTGATCATACAGGTCTCCTTCTCCGGCAATGATAAAAACAACATCTCCGCTAATTTCTTTGATAACATCCATCATTACTTCCAATCCCCTTCCTATATTCACTGCACCCTGATACAGGATCTTTTTTTTTGATAATATATGGGCAGGTAAAGGATAGATAGTTTGCTTTTTCATTTTTAAAGGGAGATTCCTGATAACGCTGAATTTGACATTATATTTTTCGGAATATTCTTTAGCTATTGGTTCACTTACAGTATAGGCAAATTTAAGTTTAGGCAGAATAAATTTTTCTATGCATAACCAAAAGTGCTTAATGAATTTTTTATTTTGGAGTTCAGGTACTTCGGTAAAATATTCATGACTGTCATATACTAAAGCACAATTACGCAGGATTGAAACCATATAATTAGCAGGTAAAGTATCAAGATCACAGGAAACCAGGAGGCTGATTTCTTTTCTCAATATCAAATAAAAAAATAATCTTAAATTATAAATTGCATAAAATAAAAATCCCCTGGAGACAGGTAAATGGAGCCTTCTTGTATTATAAGTTCTGAAATTTATTTGTGGACTATTCTTTTTTTTCGAACCTATAAGGGTAATTTTTGCCCCGGATTTCTGGAGTGTAAGACATGTTCTGTGAGCCCGGGCATCTGTCAACAGATCATTGATTACTGAAACATATACTGATTTCAAAATTAAGGGTTTAAATCTAACAAAAATAGAATAAATTCCCTAATTAAATTTTAAATTATTAATTGGAAACCGGTATTATTTTCAGGGATCATTAGCTAAATTTTTTTATTAATCCGTAAACAAAGGCTGTAATGTTAAAGCGTTCTGATTTTATCTTAGCTTAAACGGGGTAGCTCAATTTTATTAATTTTGTATTTTTAATTTCAATATAAATGATGTTGATCAGAAATTATCCGCTCAAAAATCTTAACTCTTTTCGAATAGATGCAAGTGCTGATTATTATTTCAAGCTTAATGACCTGTCTCATTTAAAAGAGTTATTTAAGGAGATAAAAATCAGAAAAATTAATTTTCTAGTACTTGGAGAAGGAAGTAATGTGTTATTTACCACAAATTTTAAAGGATTGATTATTCATAATTGCCTGAAGGGTATGGAAATAATACATGAGCATAATAATCAGATTGCCATAAAAGTATTCGCAGGTGAAAACTGGGATAAATTTGTTGGGACAATGGTAGACAAAGGTTACGGAGGATTAGAAAATTTGTCTTTTATTCCGGGATCTGTAGGTGCATCTCCGGTACAAAATATAGGAGCTTACGGTGCAGAAGTTAAAGACAGGATAATACAGGTAGAAGGATATTCTTTGCCGGACCTTTCATATTTTGTTTTAAAGAATGAGGATTGCAAATTTGCTTATCGTGACAGTATTTTTAAAAGAGAAAAAAAAGATCGCTTTATTATTACTTCAGTTGTTTTCCTTTTGGACAAAAATCCTGTGTTTAATCTTAATTATGGTAATCTGTCTAATCAATTCAACAAAAAACCTGTTCAAACATTAAAAACATTAAGAGAAACAGTAATTGAGATAAGAAAGGCAAGGCTGCCTGATATTTCTGAATATGCAAATGCAGGAAGTTTTTTTAAAAATCCGGTAATATCTATAGAAAAATATGAAAAAATAAAGCAATTATATAATGATATTCCCGGGTATCCTGCCGGGAATAATGAACTTAAAGTTCCTGCAGCCTGGCTGATAGAAAAAGCCGGATGGAAAGGTATCAGGGAAGGAGATTCGGGCACATGGCCTGCCCAACCTCTTGTAATTGTTAATTACGGGACAGCAAGTGGAAAAGATATCTTTCTTTTTTCGGAGAAAATTAAGATAAATATTTTAGAAAAATTTGATATTGAACTTATAAGGGAGGTAAATGCTTACTAAATTTTAAACAGGTACCGGTTCAAATTCAAATGATCAGGAAATCAATTAAAAATTTTAGCCCTGTTTAATGCCTGTTGATATAAACGGGCATTTTTATTATGCTGTGCAAGTGTTTGTGCAAAATTATGGTAACCAGAAAAGTCTTCTTTGGCACAGAAGAAATAATAATTATGCTTTTCATAATTTAATACAGCATCAATTGTTCCTATTGACGGGATACATATTGGCCCGGGAGGGAGTCCCGGATATTTATATGTATTATATAATGAGTTGATCTCCTTGTGTTTGTTTAAAACTCGACGGATTGAATAATTTTGATGGGCAAAAATAATCGTCGGATCTGATTGTAATGGTATTCCTTTTTTTAACCTGTTAATAAATACTCCGGCGATTCTTGAGTTTTCGTCTGTATGCATTGATTCTGACTCAACAATTGATGCAAGTATACTCACTTTAAGCGGATCAAGGCCAATTTGTGATGCTTTTTTCTTTCTTTCTTCTGACCAGAATGCTTTATATTCAAAATTCATTCTGTCAATGAACCTTTTCGGACTTGTATTCCAATATATTTCGTAAGTATTGGGAATAAACATTGCCGGAAATGTTTCTTTAGTCAGATTATATTTTTGCGGTAAGCCTGAAAAATTAATTGTTTCTGCAAAAACCAGTGAATCGGATTCCAGTTGCCGGCCCGCAATACCTGCCAGCTCATCCAGATTCCTTATTGAGTTGAAAACAAAACGTACAGCTTCTTGTTTTCCTGATCTGAGTAAGTTTATAAGTTCATTATTATTCATGTGGGGATCAATCCTGTATCTGCCAGGCTTAATATTTTTTTGATAGTTTTTCTTTCTAGCCAGCCAGTTAAAATTATCTTTGTTTTTAATAAGCCCAATTTCATTCAGCCTGTCCAAAACATCTTCATATTCAGCTCCGGTTGGGATATAAAAAACCATGCTCTGTTCTCCGGTTGGCAAGTTCACGGGAGAAAACAGACGAGTATAAATCTTGATAAAAATTACAAGAGATGTTATTATGCCTACAGCCACCAGCATTTTAGCAGCTCTGAGAACCTTAGGGGTTTTTCTTGAAATTTTTCTTTTAATCATTTTTAGAAATCATACTTATTTTAGATCTTCCAATGCTTTTTTAAACCTTTCCATCGCCAGGTTTAAATTTTCATCTGAGTTTGCGTATGAAATACGTATATTATCCGGCGATCCAAAAGCATCACCAGGTACAGTGGAGATCATTGCTTTTTCAAGCAGGTACATACAAAGTTCTTCTGCATTGTTTATTAATTGTCCATTAAATGATTTGCCAAAAAAGGCGCTCATATCAGGAAATAAATAAAAGGCCCCGTCAGGTATAGTGTAGCTGATACCTTTTATTTTTGATAAATGACTGATCACTAAATCCCTACGTCTGCGGTAAGCTTCATTCATTTCTTCAGTACATTTCTGATCACCGCTAAGCGCCTCAAGCGCAGCACGTTGCGCTATTGTTGTTGCTCCTGAAGTCATCTGCCCCTGTAATTTATTAACTGCTTTCGCCAGCCATAAAGGTGCCCCAAGATATCCAATACGGTAGCCTGTCATTGCATAAGCTTTAGATACTCCGTTAACAGTTATTACCCTGTCTTCCATTCCCGGAAAGGATCCAATACTTTTGTAAGCCCCTGTAAAATTTATCAACTCATAAATTTCGTCGGAAATAACAAAAATTTCAGGGTATTGAAGTAACACGGAAACAATATCTTTAAGTTCTTTTTCAGAATAGACACTTCCTGTAGGGTTATTTGGGGAACAAAGTAATAAAGCCCTTGTCTTTTTGTTTATCGCTTTTTCCAGTTGAAGGGCATTTATTTTATAATCAGTTTCAGCAGTAGTGGGAATTATTACATTTTTTCCTTCAGCAATTTTTACCATTTCTGAATAGCTTACCCAGTAAGGTGCGGGTATAATGACTTCTTCTCCCGGATTGACCAGACAAATGATTGTATTTGCAATGGCATGTTTGGCGCCTGTAGTAACAACTATCTGTTCAGGAGTAAAGTCGAGCTGATTCTGAGTTTTAAATTTTTTGCAAATCGCTTGTCTTAAATCCAGATAACCCGGAACAGGCGGATAAAATGAATAATTGTTGTCAATTGCATTTTTAGCAGCTTCTTTAATATTTTGTGGTGTTGGAAAATCAGGTTCCCCCACACCGAGATTGATAATATCCATACCCCGGGCTTGTAATTCTCTTGCCCTGTTGTGCATGGCAATTGTTTGTGAAGAAGAAAGAGATATAATTCTATTTGAAAGATGTTCCATTTTGATGAATAAATAAATTATATTTTATGAAGATTGAGCTCAGATTTTAAATATAGAAATACAAAAATATACTTTTCAATAAAAAGTACATATATTTTTTCTAAGTTTGAGACATAAATTAAAACGATATGAGTGATATTATTGAACTTCTTAAATACACTATTCCGGCATTTCTGGTTCTTTTAGCCTCAGTTTTTACTTTAATTATTCTTAATAAAAATGAAGATAAAAGAAGAAAAGCCGAAATGCTGAATAATTTCAAAGATACAACTCTTCCTTTAAGATTACAGGCATATGAAAGAATGATTTTATTTCTGGAGAGGATATCTCCCGAATCCCTTGTAATGAGGATAGTGCGAGCTGACTGTACTTCTTCACAAATGCAAAGTGAGCTGATCAGTGCAATCAGAACAGAGTATGATCATAATCTCGCACAACAAATATATTTGAGCTCTAAGGCATGGGATAATATTCAAAAAGCCAGAAATAACGTAATAAAGCTGATTAATGAATCCGCTTCAGAGTTCAAACCGGATGCACCGGGAATTTCATTAAATAAGAAATTATTAGAAAAAATGATGGAACTCAAATCTTCACCTGTTGAACAGGCAGTTGAATTTTTAAAAGAAGAGGTAAGAGAATTGTTATGAACAACTTTTAACTTAATATCCTTATCTTTTTAATATACTTCAACATTTGAAATTATCGGACATGCCCTTGAATCATTGATTTTGATCCGTATTTTTGAAGTTTCAGTATCACTGAGTGGTAATATGCGCTTGTAACCAATGGTTGTTCCTGAAGCAACATTTATCCATACGTTATCTTTCCATATTTCCACATCGAAATTTTTTACACGCTGGCCTAACTTAATATATTCCTGAATAAGTACATACTTTATAATTTTCGGTTTTCTCAAATTTATTTCAATACTTCCGGTTTTTACCGTATCATCGGTTGTCCAATACGTTTCCCTGTTGCCGTCGATTAAGTTATATGCGGCATAATTCCTGGATTTACCCCGATAAGTGTCAGTTTTCACTTTAGCTTTTGAAGCGAGGTTAATGGCAAAAGCCTCATCCCACAATTTCTTCCA